>CAITUB010000051.1 GCA_903895515.1 uncultured Acidimicrobium sp.
AGGAACAGGCAAAGGGTTCTCCATTGGTCGCGGACATTCGCGGGTGCGCAAATTTCCTGAAGCACTTGGTGAATACCCAGTGAGCGTGTTGGCAGAAGAAATTGCCACGCCTGGTGAAGGGCAAATAAAGGCGCTCATTACTTCGGGTGGAAACCCGGTGTTGTCTACGCCAAACACGCTTGCACTTGAAGAGAGCATGAAGTCACTTGAGTTCATGGTGTCGGTTGACATTTACTTAAACGAAACCACTCGCTATGCCGACGTGATTTTGCCTTCGCCTTCACAGCTGGAGCGCAGCCACTTCGACTTGGTGTTCACCGGTTTCTCGGTACGCAACGTTGCCAACTACAGCGAGCCGGTGTTTGAGCGAGCAGCAGACCAACCAGATGAATGGGAAATTTTGTTGAAGCTTGCAGGCATTGCACAAGGCATGGGTGCAAACGTGGATGTTTCAGTAGTGGACGACTTCACGCTTGATGCATTCATTGGCAGCATCACCAAAGATTCAACGTCGCCAACGAATGGACTTACTGCAGAACAGATTCGCGAACAGCTTGATGCGGATGGCGCACGCGGAACCGAGCGCATGCTCGACCTCATGTTGCGCACTGGGCCATACGGCGATGGCTTCGGTGCGAACCCGAACGGCATCAGCCTTGCTCATATGAAAAAGCACCCGCATGGCATTGACTTTGGCCCACTAGAGCCACGCATTCCCGAAGCGTTGCGCACACCAAGTGGAAAAGTAGAACTTGCGCCGGCACCGTTGCTTGCCGACTTGCCGCGTCTTGCACAATCGATGAACGAATTCAACGACGAACAATTAGTGCTTGTTGGTCGTCGTCACTTGCGTTCAAATAATTCGTGGATGCACAACATTGAAGTGTTGGTGAAAGGTAAAGCACGTTGCACATTGCAAATGCATCCGAATGATGCACAACGTGTTGGCGTGAAAGAGGGAAGTGTTGCGCGCATTGCCAGCAGAGTTGGTGCAGTAGATGCAGTTGTTGAATTAACCAGTGACATTCGCGAACGTGTAGTCAGTCTTCCGCACGGTTGGGGTCACGACATGAGTGGTACACGCATGAACGTTGCTGCGAAACGCGCGGGCGTGAACTCGAATGTGCTCACCGATGAGAACGAGATGGACCCGCTTTCGGGAAATTCGGTGATGAACGGCATTCCGGTCACCATTACACCCGTTGGATGACAGTTATCAACAGGCTGTGAGTGGGTTGTCCACCGATATAACCCACAATCCACAAGGGTTTCCACAGTTAATTTTTTTAATTCACAGGGTTATCCACTTCCTTCCCACAGGGGTAACCCCGTATCATTCGGTTCAACGCTGCATTGAGACGTTTCGAAGTCATTTATGACTTTTTTATGTCAATTTGCGCGAGGGCCTCAAGCCCTTATCCAGTAAGGCTCAGAAGGTGGTCGCAGAACACGAGGATGATTGACAAGGGGTAATTACAATGCTGTAATCATTCCCTACCAGTTGTGGGCGGATCTGCAAAGGGGACAGTTTCACCACAACATGTTGTGGTCTTGAAAAAGACCACGGCTAGTGGATGGCCTGACCCCCTTGGAAATCCCTCCAGAGCTTGTGGATTCAAGGTTTTAAGCGGTTTTATACATTCGAAAAAATACGGAAGGCAAAGCAATATGTCACTCGCACCAGAGCGTCTCACCATCGGCATCGGCCGCAAGTTCACCTCACCTGGTGTTCACCCATACGACCAAGTGGTCTGGGAAAAGCGCGATGCGCGCATCAACAACTGGAAAGACGGAACCATCGCGTTCGAACAACTCGGCGTCGAGTTCCCAGTTGGCTGGTCACTAAACGCAACCAACATCGTTACGCAGAAGTACTTCCGCGGAACCCCAGGCACGTCAGAGCGCGAGCACTCATTGCGCCAGGTCATCGACCGCGTTGCCAACACCATTTCCGATTGGGGCATCGAGGGCGGCTACTTCGCCGACACCAACGAAGCTGACGCATTCCGCGACGAACTGAAGTTCATCTTGGTAACGCAGCGCGCAGCATTCAACTCACCAGTGTGGTTCAACATTGGTGTGCCGGGTGTTCCACAGCAGGCAAGTGCTTGCTTCATCCTTGCAACCGAAGACACCATGGACGGCATCTTGAATTGGTACCGCGAAGAAGGAATCATCTTCAAGGGTGGCTCGGGTGCAGGTATCAACTTGTCCAACATTCGTTCAAGTGCAGAGCACTTGAAGGGCGGCGGAACCGCATCGGGTCCTGTCAGCTTCATGCGCGGTGCAGACTCATCTGCAGGAACCATTAAGTCGGGCGGCAAAACACGTCGCGCAGCAAAAATGGTTGTGCTCAATGTCGATCACCCAGACGTTGAAGAATTCATCTGGTGCAAGACCCGTGAAGAGCAGAAGGCACGTGCATTGCGCGACGCCGGCTTCGACATGGATCTCGACGGAAAAGATTCATTCTCGGTTCAGTACCAGAACGCAAACAACTCAGTTCGCGTAAGCGATGAGTTCATGTACGCAGTGAAGGAAGACCGCGACTGGACATTCCGTGCAGTAAAAGACGGTTCACCAGTTCGCAACGTTCGTGCACGCGACTTGTGGCGCCAAATTGCCACCGCTTCGTGGGAATGCGCAGACCCTGGTTTGCAATTCGACACCACCATCAACAAGTGGCACACCGCGCATGCAGCAGGTCGTATTAACGGCTCGAACCCATGCTCCGAATACATGCACATCGACAACTCGGCATGCAACCTTTCATCCATCAACTTGCTCAAGTTCTTGAGCGACGACGACATCTTCGACGTAGACGCATACCGTCACACCATCGAAGTAATGTTCACCGCGCAAGAAATTCTTGTTGGTAACGCCGACTACCCAACGGAAAAGATTGGCGAAAACAGCCGCTTGTTCCGTCAGCTTGGTCTTGGTTACGCAAACATCGGTGCGTTGCTCATGGCGCTTGGTATGCCGTACGACTCCACAGGTGGACGCGCATGGGCGGGTGCACTTACCTCAATGATGACGGGCCATGCATACGCAACCAGCGCACGCATCGCCAGCCGCATGGGACCATTCGCAGGCTTCGCAGCGAACGAGCGCTACATGCTCAACGTGTTGCGCATGCACCGCGATGCAAACACTGAAATTGACAACATCGATGTTGTACAGCGCGACTTGGTCGACGCAGCAACACTCGCATGGGACAACGCAGTGCGCGACGGCGAAGAGTACGGCGTGCGTAACAGCCAGGCAACTGTGCTTGCACCAACCGGAACTATTGGCCTCATGATGGACTGCGATACCACGGGTATCGAGCCAGACCTTGGTCTTGTGAAGTTCAAGAAGCTCGTAGGCGGTGGCAACATGTCAATCGTCAACCAGACAGTGCCACGTGCATTGAAGAACTTGGGTTACGAAGGTCCAGTTGTCGACCGCATCATTGCGTACATCGACACCAACAAGACCATCGTTGGTTCACCAGACTTGAAGGCAGAGCACTTGCCAGTGTTCGCCTGCTCAATGGGTGACAACACCATTCACTACGAAGGTCACGTACGCATGATGGCTGCAGCTCAGCCGTTCTTGTCGGGCGCAATCTCGAAGACCGTGAACATGCCAGAGGAAGCAACCATCGAAGACATCGAAGCTCTGCACATGATGTCGTGGGAACTTGGCATCAAGGCTGTTGCTATCTACCGCGACAACTGCAAAGTTGGTCAGCCACTTTCCACCGCCAAGAAAGACGGTGAAAAGGGAACCGCAGATGCACATGCAGCAGCAACGCAAGTTGTTGAGCGTGTAGTCGAGAAGATTGTGAACCAGCCAGTACGCCAGAAGTTGCCACGCTCACGTCGCGGACGCACCTTCGAATTCCGCGTTGCTGATTGCAAGGGCTTTGCAACCATCGGTGAATACGAAGACGGTCGCCCAGGCGAAGTGTTCCTCACCGTGTCGAAGCAAGGTTCAACACTTGCAGGCATCATGGATAGCTTCGCAAAGAGCGTGTCGTATGGCCTTCAGTACGGAGTGCCATTGCGCGCTTTCGTTGAAGCGTTCATCAACACCCGCTTCGAGCCAGCCGGCATGACCGATGACTCCGACATTCGTATGGCGTCATCCATCATTGACTACTTATTCCGTCGCCTAGCAGTTGAATATCTATCGACTGACGAGCGTGCAGAACTTGGTATCTACACCCGCGAAGAGCGCATGCAGCCAACACTGCCAGGCGTTGAAGAGTCGGTAACCGACACCGCACAAGGCGTAGACGTGATCAGCGATCCAAAGACCATTCCATCGGTGCAAGATCTTGTTGCACAAATGGATGCGTCGGCACATGCAGCAGCAACACCAGCAAAAACTGGCGCCATCTGCTCATCATGTGGCTCAGCCAACATGCAGCGCGCAGGTGCGTGCTACGTATGTGGCGATTGCGGATCTTCGAGCGGCTGCTCCTGATCTAACGCTGCGAAGCACCATCTCATGACCAACGTTCGCGCAATGTTGGTTGGCAATGTTGATGGTGTTTGGACGCGACGCATTGAAACCCTCACCAGTGATTCACTTGGTGAGGGTGATGTGCTTATTGAAGTTGAGTATTCGTGCATCAACTACAAGGACGGGCTCGCGACTTCTGAAAAGGGAAAAGTTGCGCGCATTGATCCATTAATTCCAGGCGTTGACCTTGCTGGAACTGTTGTGGAATCGAGCGATGCTTCGATTGCTGTTGGTTCAAAGGTCATTGTTCATGGCAACGACATTGGTGTTGCGCACAACGGTGGTTTTGCAACCATGGCTCGCGTTCCAGGCAAGTGGGTTATCCCAATGCCTGCAGGCCTGACCACAAAGACCGCGATGATGGTGGGTACTGCAGGTTTCACTGCAGCCATGTCGGTAGACGCGCTCGAGCGCGCGGGACTGATGACAGGAACTGGTCCTGTCATTGTTACGGGAGCAACTGGTGGCGTTGGCTCGTATGCAGTGGGCATGTTGGCTGCGCGTGGTTACGAAGTGGTTGCTAGTACAGGCAAGGCAAGTGAAGTCGATTGGCTGAAGTCGATTGGCGCCTCAGACACTATTGACCGCAGCGAAACCTCGGTTGAGCAAATAAAGCCATTGGAAAAAGAGCGTTGGGCTGGCGCAGTGGACTGCGTCGGCGGAAACACGCTTGCTTATGTATTGCGCACTCTGAAATATGGCGCGTCAGTTGC
>CAITUB010000052.1 GCA_903895515.1 uncultured Acidimicrobium sp.
CTTTGCTCACGCCGCAAAAATCATGGTGGATTTGGCAAATGAGTTAGAGGTAGAGCAACTCACCTTTGGGGGTGGGCTTGGTGTTGCCTATGTGGAAAGCGAACATGCATCAACCATTACCGAATGGTCGACGCACCTCATTTCTGCAGCCGAACAATTGCGTAAACCTACACAAGTGTTTGTTGAACCAGGCCGTTCAATTGTTGCTGCCGCCGCAGTAACGGTGTACGAAGTGGGAACAGTGAAGCCAATTCCTGGAGTGCGCACTTATGTAGCTGTTGATGGCGGCATGAGCGACAACCCGCGCCCAGTGATGTACGGCAGTGGATACGAATTGTTTATGCCTGCACATGCCAACGCCGATCGCACCGAGTCAATTCGGTTAGTTGGCAAACACTGCGAAAGTGGTGACATCTTGATCAGTGAAACTTTCGCACCTACTGGATTGCGTGTTGGCGATTTGGTCGCAACACCTGTAACAGGCGCATATGGGCACTCAATGGGCTCGAACTACAACAAAGTCACGCGTCCTCCAGTGGTGTTTGTTCGCAATGGCAAAGCACGACTAGTGGTGCGTCGCGAAACATATG
The DNA here is from genome assembly GCA_903895515.1 of uncultured Acidimicrobium sp. Classification (GTDB taxonomy): domain Bacteria; phylum Actinomycetota; class Acidimicrobiia; order Acidimicrobiales; family Ilumatobacteraceae; genus UBA3006. The sequence goes on from CAITUB010000052.1 coordinate 591, forward strand.
ACGACCTAGTGCGACTGGATGTGAGCGAATAGCCAATAGCGTGAAGGGCATGACGGAACACCGCGTGCGTCTTGGAGTTATTGGACACGGAACAGTTGGCGCGGCATTTGTGCGCCTGGTGAAACAACAGTCCGACACCATTGCGGCACGCAGCGGGGTTCGCCTTGAAGTTGCACGAGTTGCCGTGCGCAATATTGATGCACATAAAGGTTCTATTGCCGCCGAGGTGATGACCACTGACGCAGAATTTGTGGTGAACGATCCAACTGTTGATTTGGTTGTGGAGTTGATGGGCGGGGTAGACCTGCCGCGCAAGTTGATTCTTGCTGCATTGAAAAATGGCAAGCCAGTAGTTACAGCAAACAAAGCGCTGCTAGCTCAGCACGGCGCAGAATTATTCGCAGCAGCCGATGATGCGGGCATTGACTTGTTGTTTGAAGCTGCCGTGTGTGGTGGAATTCCACTCATTCGCCCGTTGCGTGAGAGTTTGCGCGGCGAACCAATTAAGCGAGTGCTTGGCATTGTGAACGGCACCACGAACTACATCCTCACCAAGATGAGCGAAGAGGGTCAAAGTTACGCAGACGCACTCGCGGGTGCACAAGCACTTGGCTACGCGGAAGCCGACCCAACCGCAGACGTTGAAGGCTTAGACGCAGCAGCAAAAGTTTCGATCATTGCCAGCATTGCATTTGGTTGCAACGTTGTCGCCAGCGATGTGTATAGCGAAGGCATCAGCAAAATCTCTGCAGCCGACATCGCAATCGCCAAGCGTCTTGGCTATGCGGTGAAGTTGTTGGCAATTGCCGAGTACGACAAAGTGACCGGCGAAATTTCGGTTCGCGTGCACCCGGCCATGGTGCCAATGCATCACCCACTTGCTTCGGTGCGCGACAGTTTCAATGCAGTAGTGGTTGATGGCGAAGCATCTGGCTCGCTCATGTTTTATGGTCGCGGCGCAGGCGGTGACCCAACTGCAAGTTCGGTGCTTGGTGATGTCATTGATGCGTCCATCAACTTAAACAAGGGTGCACACGCAACGCTAGGAAAGTTAAGCGCTCCGAAGTTGAAGCGTATGGCTGACACCTCATGTGAGTATTTGATTCCACTTGAAGTATCCGACAAGCCAGGCGTACTGCATGCAGTAACCGGAATTTTCGCCCGCAATAACGTGAGCATTCGAGCAGCCGAACAAGACGGAATTGGCAACGGCGCCCGCTTGGTGTTTCTTACGCACACGGCAAACGAGGCCGCAGTGCAGACCTGCATTGCCGAATTGAAGACTCTGGACGTGGTCATGCACGTTGGAGCGCTTCTTCGTGTGATTGCCGACTAACTAACCTGTAAGAACTATGCGGTATGTCTCCACGCGCGGTCGCGCAGCAGAATTGGGCTTTTGTGATGCCCTGCTTGCTGGCCTAGCAACTGACGGTGGTTTGTACGTTCCACAAACGTGGCCGAAACAGCCAACAATGACTGGCTCTACTTATGCATTGAAGGCTGCCTCGTTGATGGCGCCTTATGTAGAAGGTGAAATTCCCCAAGATGTGTTCGCACAGCTGTGCGCCACTGCTTATTCAACATTTCGTGACCCAGCGGTAGTGCCGCTCGTGCAAATTGCGCCAGAGCATTATTTGCTCGAGTTGTTTCACGGACCAACGCTCGCGTTCAAAGACGTTGCCTTGCAACTCATTGGGCAGTTGTTTGATTACGTCTTAACTCAGCGCAATCAGCGCGTGATGATTGTTGGTGCAACCAGTGGCGACACGGGAAGCGCGGCAATTGACGGTGTGAAGGGCTGCAAGAACGTCGACATCGTGATCTTGTATCCGAATGGGCGAGTGAGCGATGTGCAACGCAGGCAGATGACCACCATCACTTCTCCAAACGTGCACACGGTTGCCGTGGATGGAACTTTTGACGATTGCCAAGACTTAGTGAAAGCCATGTTTAACGACGCACCGTTCCGTGAAGCCAATAGTTTGTCGGCAGTGAACTCCATTAACTGGGCTCGCGTTATGGCGCAAACGGTGTACTACTTCACGGCGCTTGAATCTCTTGGTCGCTCAGCTTCATTCAGCGTTCCAACTGGCAACTTCGGCAATGTATTGGCCGGTTGGATTGCAAAACAAATGGGCGCCGACATTGAAAAACTGATTGTCGGATCGAACAGCAATGACATTCTGACGCGCTTCTTCGAAACGCACAGCATGGATATGGTTCCAGTTGTGCCAACACTGAGCCCAAGTATGGACATTCAAATTTCGTCCAACTTTGAGCGGTTGTTGTTTGAAATGAACAATCGCGATGGCGGTGCAACAACAGAGCAACTCAATCAATTCCGCCAAAACGGAAAGTTGTCTGTAGAACCTGATCAGTTTGCGAAATGGATTGCCCCAACATTCCGTGCACATCGCGCAAATGATGCAGAAACACTTGCGGTGATGAAACGTGTTTATGGAGAAAGTGGCATGTTGGTAGACCCGCACACCGCAGTTGGCATTGCATCTGCCGAAGCGTGCGCCGAACCAGGAGTACCTACCATCACCCTTGCAACTGCGCATCCGGCCAAATTTCCCGATGCAGTGAAGAAGGCAACCGGAGTTCACCCTGCACTGCCAGACCACGTTGCTGACTTGTTTGACCGCGAGGAACGCATTGTGAATTTGCCAAACAACCTGCAAGCAATTGAGGCTTTCGTGGCCTCGTGCCACTAACTGGCAATTGCGCGAAGTTGCCACATGCCCAGACAGGGGCTATGGTGGAAGTCGGCTCGGAATCCCGAGCAAAGCCCCCGCACTCAGCGCCTCGGAATTATGCGTTTCGTTTCACGCAGTTGCGGTTGTTAGGGCAACTCACTTTTTCGTGAACGCCCGTTAAACCTGAAAGTAGGACCTTGTGGCCAGTGGAGCCCTTGAACAATCAGCACTTGAAGCAAAAGACCGCGAACAACTTGTTGCCATTGCTGGCGCACTTGGCGTGAAGTCGGCATCGCGTGCAAAAAAGGCAGAACTCATCGAGATGATCCTCGAGCAGACAAAGCCGACTGAAGTCGCCCCAAAACCTGTAAAAAAGGTTGAAGCACCAAAGGCAGATAAGCCTGCAGCGCGCACATCTGCACCTGCTGCTCCAGCACTTGGCGCCGATGGCGAAGCACTTGCCGATTGGGAAATTGAATTAGCCGAACACGAAGGCACACCAGTTGCGCCAGAAGCACGTCGTGCAAGCGAACAGAACCCGAACAACAATCGCAATAACAACGATCGTGGTGAGCGCAATAACAATCGCCATAACAACAACCGCAACAACAACGATCGCGGAGATCGAAATAGCAATGATCGCAACAACGATCGTGGCGAACGCGATAACAATCGCGCTGATGGCGGTGGATTCGGAAACAACCGCAATCGCAACCGTCGTCGCCGTGGCAAAGGCCCACGCGATGAAGGCCCACAGGGCAATGATCGTTACGAAACCGTTGAGCCGGAGAGTACAGAACCATTGAGCACTGAGCCAGTAAAGGTCTCGGGCTATGTGGACTTGCGCGACGAGGGCTACGGCTTCTTGCGCGTGAACGGTTACTTGCCAAGTCGCGATGACTCATACATTTCAGTTCGCCTCACACGTCAATACGGCTTGCGCAAGGGCGACCATGTTTCAGGTATGTCGAAGCCTGCTGGACGCAATGAAAAGAACCCAGCAATGCTCGATGTTGAAACCATCAACCATGTTGCTGCAGACAAAGTGAAGAATCGTCCGCGATTCGAAGAACTCACTCCATTGTTCCCAGACTCGAAGTTGGGTCTTGAAAATGCTGCAGATCCAAACAACATGACTGCACGCATCATCGACCTCATCGCGCCAATTGGAAAGGGACAACGTGGAATTATCGTGTCGCCTCCAAAGGCCGGTAAGACCACGGTCATGAAGACGATCGCTACCAGCATCGAAAAGAATCACCCAGAAGTGAAACTGATCGTGTTGCTCATTGATGAGCGTCCTGAAGAAGTAACCGACATGCGTCGCACGGTAAAGGGCGAAGTCATTGCGTCAACGTTTGACCGACCATCGGAAGAGCACACACACATTGCTGAACTCGTTATTGAGAAGGCAAAGCGCATGGTGGAAATGGGCGAAGACGTTGTCATTATTTTGGACGGCATCACACGTTTGTCACGTGCATACAACTTGGCTGCACCTGCAACTGGGCGAATCATGTCGGGTGGTATTGACGCTGGTGCGTTGTACCCACCAAAGAAATTCTTCGGTGCTGCTCGCAACATTGAAGAAGGCGGCAGCTTGACCATTTTGGCAACAGCGCTTGTTGAAACGAACAGCCGAATGGACGATGCCATCTTTGAAGAATTCAAGGGAACTGGCAACATGGAACTTCGTCTCGACCGCAAAGTTGCAGAACGTCGTATCTATCCGGCAATCGATGTCGATGCATCGAGCACACGTCACGAAGAGTTGCTCTTCGAGCGCAAGCAATTGCAGATGGTGTGGAAGTTGCGTCGAGTACTCAGCGGACTTGCTGCAGACGGAAACGCCGCACCTGGCCTTGAATTGTTGATTGATCGCTTGAAGACTTTCAAGAACAACGACGACTTCTTGGACGAAATCGCCAAGCAGCCAAACGCATAAGTGTCTGACGCTCGCCTGCGCATGGCGGCGTCGCAATGCGGCGCCGATACCGCTTCGTTCGAATCGGTTGAGTTTCCATTTGGGCATGCCGCAATTAGTGGCAAGCAAGGGTGGATCTATGTTGCCGAGCAACATTCACGTGCGCTCAGCCCGGCATTGCTATGGGCGGGCAAGCACGGTGTTGAGTCGCTCAATGTGTTGAGTGAAGTGAACGCCGATGTGCTTGCGCGTCGTGCACAGCTCTTCAATTTCGACATTGCGGTGTGGAGCGTGAGCAATGGACAGGTGTTGCGTGCCACTGCTGCACAACCACTTGCCGATGTGAAAGTCCTCGACTCACATGAGCGACTTGCGCTGATGATTGAAACCTCTGGCGCCGATGTAGTTCGTGAGCATGGCTTACTCACAGGCGAGGTAATGGGCTTAGAAGTCTGTCGAGTACTAAACGAAGACGAAGGCGATGGGGCAAGACTGGAAATTGGCGTTGGCGCACACGACCGTGAAACATTTCAGTTGGTGCATGGCCGCGACGCAACAGTGGAGTCGCTCGCGCGAGTGGTGGGAATTGTTCGCGAACACCGCACTGAAGGCTCCGTTCCACACCCGTTAAACAGGCTTGCTCCAGAGCGAATGCTGCGTCACCGAATTGTGTTGTCACCTGAATTGGTTGGAGCACAACAATTGCAACCGGTGGAACCACCGATCATTCGCATGAACGTAAAAGATGAAATGCCTTGCGTTGCTCTTGGTTCGCTTCCGGGTGGATTGCCAGTAGTGGTGGTGTGCACTGCATCGATTGATGTTGATGTGGTGGCATTCGGTGCAGATGCTCGCTTGCGCACCTCACCAGATGCGGAACTGCTCATTGCAACTCATGCAAACAATGTGACCCCATCACTGCACAAATTGGCACAGTCATTGCGCAATCCTGCGCGTTTCGTTGAAGTTTCCCCAGTTCGCCGTTAATTAGCCCGTAGCCTAAGCATCGTGTTTGAACGTCTCTCCCAAATTGAAGCCGAATATGTGGCTCTTGAGGAAAGTCTTGGCACTGCCGAAGTTCTGAATGATCAGAACAAGTTGCGCGATGCTTCGCGCAGGTACAAACAGCAAACTCCGTTAGTGCAGTGCATCCGCGAATACCAAGACGCAGAAGGCAACGCAGAAGCCGCCCGCGAATTGATGGCCGATGCAAAAGGCGCAGAGCGTGAGCAATTGCAAGCCGAACTCGACGGCGCTATTGCGAGAATTGCCGAACTTGAAGCCCAGTTGAAGGTGTTGTTGCTTCCTGCCGACCCAAATGACGGCAAGAACATCATCGTCGAAATTCGTGGTGCAGAAGGCGGCGAAGAAGCCAACCTGTTTGCGCACGACTTGTTCGACATGTACAGCGCATGGGCGCTGCGCAATAGCTGGTCGGTTGAAGTGTTGTCACTTGACAAATCACCAATGGGTGGAATTAACCAAGTGACTATGTTGCTGAAGGGCGACACCGTGTGGACGCGTATGCGCTTTGAAGGTGGACCTCACCGCGTGCAACGAGTTCCGGTTACTGAAGCACAAGGCCGAATTCACACGTCGTCAGCAACGGTCATGGTCATGCCAGAAGCCGAAGAAGTTGACGTGTCTATTGATGAAAAAGATTTGCAGATTGACGTGTATCGCGCCAGCGGTCCTGGTGGTCAAGGCGTAAACACCACCGACTCTGCAGTGCGCATTACCCACAGACCTTCAGGCATTGTGGTTGCTATGCAGGACGAGCGTTCACAGTTGCAAAACCGTTTGCGCGCAATGACCGTGTTGCGTTCGCGTTTGTTGAAGCAGCGCGAAGAAGAGCAAGCAGAAAAGATGTCTGCAGAGCGCAAGGCGCAAGTTGGCAAGGGTGGGCGTGGCGAAAAGATTCGCACCTACAACTTCAAAGAAAATCGCATTACCGATCACCGCATTGGTTTCACTTTGTATCAGTTGCAAGATTTCCTGGCGGGCAACGTCGACCCAGTCGTGGATGCGTTAACCACGCAATTCCAGATTGAGCAGTTGGCGGGCGCCGCAAACGACTAAGCACAACATGACACCCGAAGACGCGGTGACATGGAGCGAGATGCTCGCTGAAACGACAGAGCAACTTGGCGATGCCAACGAAGCTCGCTGGCTATGCGAACACGCAAGCGGATTAGATGGCGAAGAATTTCGTCAGTCGCAAGATGAATTTGTCACCACGGCAATGGCGAAACAACTGCACGACATGGTTCGACGCCGACTTGCCGGCGAGCCACTGCAATACGTCATGAAGCGTTGGGCGTTTCGACACTTGGATGTACTCGTAGATCAGCGCGTGCTTATTCCGCGACCAGAAACCGAACTGTTAGTTGAAGTTGGTTTAACCATTGCTCATGAACGATTGAAGCAAATTGATCGCCCGCTGAACATTGTTGATTTGGGCACGGGAAGCGGAGTGATTGGGCTATCAATGGCGCACGAACTGCCACTTGGCAGAACCAACGTGTGGCTTACCGATCAGTCAAGCGATGCACTCGATGTTGCACGGGGAAATCTGGTTGGCGTTGGACAAAAGGGTGGCGGAGTTCGACTTGCACTTGGCAGTTGGTGGAATGCGCTGGATGGCTCGCTGAAAGGCGCAATTGATATTGCGTTATGTAACCCTCCATACATTGCTCATGACGATGAAGAAGTGGCAACAGACGTACACAAGTGGGAGCCACACTCCGCTTTGTATGCAGGCGAAAACGGGCTTGCAGATATTCGGGAAGTAATTAGTGGTGCAACAACGTGGTTGGCAAACAATGGTTGGTTGGCGCTGGAAATTGGATATCGACAGGGTGACGAGGCACGTGCACTATTAGAAAATGCTGGACTCGTACGTGTTGAAATTCGACGCGACCTGGCCGGCAGAGACCGAATCGCGTTAGCGCAACGACAAACTGCGTCGTAAGAAATCCAGCTGGTGCAGCAGTAAGTTTTCTGCAACAACTTCTTGTGGTGTCATGTGAGTGACACCAACCAATGGCAAAAATTCATGCGGCTTTCCTGCATGCAATAACGCAGTAGTGAGCTCGAGCGAATGTGCTGCCAACACGTTGTCATCGGCAAGGCCGTGAATGATGAGCAATGGGCGAGTGAGGTCTTTCGCATCGTGCAACAGTGAAGATGCAATGTATGGCTGCTCGTCGTGTGCGGGGTTGCCTAAATAACGCTCGGTGTAAAACGTGTCGTACAGCTTCCATTCAGTAACCGGTGCGCCTGCAATTGCAACGTGAAAATGCTGTGGTGCTCGAAGCACAGCAAGTGCCGCCAAGTAGCCACCGAAACTCCAACCACGAATTGCTACTCGCGATGTGTCGGCGCACGGGGCAATTTCGTGCAAGTGCGCAAGTACATCGATCTGATCGTTGAGCACGGTGGTCGCAAGGTCGTGATACACCTCGCGTTCCCATTCGCTTCCGCGCCCTGGTGTGCCGCTTCCGTCGGCAATGACCACACAGAAACCCTGGTTGGCAAACCACTGAGCAGCAGTAAACGCCATGCTGCTTGACACGACGCGTTGTGCATGCGGGCCACCGTAAGGATCGAACAGTACGGGAAGCGCAGAACCGTTGTGGTTCTCGGGCAGCACAATTGCAGTGCTGATGTTTCGTTTGCCGACTTTGTGAAACGACACATTGACGCTGAGCAGTGATTGTTCAGCGTTATTCAATAATTCGTGGTGGTTGTTTACCAATGTTCGCGAACGCGGGTGCTGCATGGTTGCGCTGCGAACCACGATGGTGTCGCCAGCAGTGGCAACCGAATGCACGCCGTCGTCGTGGGTGAGTTGAACGAGTTCATGTGTAGCAAGGTTCACGGTCCATGCGTGCAGCACATGTGGCTGATCAATTGGGTTGCCCGAAAACGTCACATGCTCGGTATTGGCATTGACTATTCCACGCACCTGGATGTGTGGCGGTGTGATTGCAGCGTTATTTAGCAGAATTGCGCGTGCACCGTTGCGTTCGCCACACCACAACAACATGTTTTCGGCAACCAGCAATGGCCCGCCAGCAACCAGTTCCACCCATTTGTCGTCGCGTTCAACGTGCAAAGACTCTGTTTCTCCAGTTGCAAGGTTCGCCTTGCGAATGTCGAGCAACGTTTGATCGCGCGACATGACCGAGATGATGAGACCTGCCTTGTTCCATTGCACAGACGTGAGGTATTCGAATGCTTCTGTATCCCAGTGGATAGGGGTTGCCTTCGAATGTAGGTCGATGATGTGTAGCGAGGTGCGCGCATTGTTGGTTCCGGCAAATGGATACCTGCGCGTTTGCGGTTCGGCTGTTGGTTGCGACGGGTCCGCAATGGTGATCTGTTCGATGGGCGAGTTGTCTACGCGTTCGACAACGAGTGAATCGCTATTCGGCGACCACCAGTAACCGCGCTGCCTGTTCATATCTTCTGCAGCCACAAACTCGGCAACGCCCCACGTGACGTCAGTTGCTGTTTCGCTCGTAAGGCACTCTTCGTTGCCCTGCATGTCGCACACAAACAGAGCGCTTCCGCGCACGTAAGCAATGTGTTTGCCATCTGGGCTAATGCGTGCGTCGTAGATGGTTCCCGGCGCTGGGTTGTTAACCACAATTTCGTGCGCACTATGCATGTCACTGACAAACAGGCGACCGCTTACGGCAAAGGCAACGTGGTGAACTTCGCTATCGCATGAAAAGGAAACAATTCC
>CAITUB010000053.1 GCA_903895515.1 uncultured Acidimicrobium sp.
ACGGCCGAAGCCGGTAATGACTTCGTCAAATATAAGGAGCGCGCCGTATTGGTCGCACAACTTGCGAGCGCCTTCTAAGTAACCATCTGCTGGCGGATACACGCCACCAGCACCTTGCAACGGTTCGGTGATGATTGCAGCAACTCGCGCGCCGTTGTCTTTCATAAACGAAGCAAGGTCTTCAATGTTGTCGCTATCAACTTGCACCACTTCAGGAAGCAGTTGACCATAACCAATTTTGTTTAGCGGCAAACCTTGCGCGCTGGTGCCGCCGTAGTTGGTGCCGTGATAGCCACGGTTGCGCGAAATGATGATGGTCTTTTCTGGGTGTCCAGCTTGCACATGAGCAACGCGCGCAAGTTTCATTGCGGTGTCAATTGCTTCGGAACCACTGCCGCACAAAAACACACGTGAGTCGGGAAGAGGTGAGAGGGTTACCAACTTTGCAGCCAACTGTTCGGCCATCTCGTTCGTAAACGGATCAAAAATTGAATAGGTCTCGAGCGTGCGAATTTGCTCGGCAACTGCTTCTGCAATTTCTGCATTGCCATGACCTACCTGGCTGTACCAAAGGCTGCCGATGGCGTCAATGTATTCATTGCCCTTGTCGTCCCACAGCAAGGCTCCACTGCCGCGCACAATGCGAATGAAATCGGTCTTAGTGGGCTTGGCAAAGGCATGAAGCAGGGGTTCGGCCATGGAGATGACGCTAGTTCGCCTAACCTAGAGCCGTTATGAAGGGCCTCATTCTTTCGGGCGGCGCGGGCACGCGCCTTCGGCCCATCACCCACACCAGCGCCAAGCAACTGGTGCCAATTGCCAACAAACCCATTCTGTTTTACGGCATTGAAGCCATGGCCAAGGCGGGCATCGTCGAGATCGGCATCATCATTGGCGAGACGGGCAAAGAGATCCGTGCAGCGGTAGGAGACGGCTCGCAGTTTGGCGTACAGGTCACGTACATCCCGCAAGACGCGCCGCTTGGTTTGGCGCACTGCGTACTGATTGCACATGACTTCTTGGGTGACGACGATTTCGTGATGTACCTGGGCGACAACATGCTCGAGCAGGGTCTGAATGAGTTTGTAGATGAATTTGAAGCTGCTCGTAAAGCGGGCGGACCAAAGGCGCCGACTGCGCAAATTTTGTTGTGCCATGTTGACGACCCACGACAGTTTGGTGTTGCAGAAGTAACTGCAGAAGGTCACGTTGTGCGTTTGGTGGAAAAACCACAGAACCCACCATCAGACCTCGCGCTTGTTGGTGTGTACTTGTTTGACAAAACCATTAACGAAGCAGTGCGCGCAATTAAGCCATCGCCTCGTGGCGAGCTGGAAATTACTGACGCTATTCAATGGATTGTTGAACAGGGCTACGTGGTGAATCACAAAGTGCTTGAAGGTTGGTGGATTGACACCGGCAAGAAAGATCCGCTTCTTGAATGCAACCGCTTGGTGCTTGAAGTGTTGGAGCCACGCAACGAAGGCGATGTTGACGCTGCTTCACAAATTGAAGGTCGCGTGGTTATTGAAAAGGGTGCCGTTGTGCGCAACTCGCGTATTCGCGGACCAGTAGTGATTGGTGCGGGCTCTGTAATTGATCACGCATACATCGGGCCGTATACATCGCTTGGACGCAACTGCAAAGTTGAACATTCCGAAATGGAACACAGCGTGGTGTTGGACGGCTCGAGCATTATTGGCATTGAGCGCCTCACCGACTCACTCATTGGTCGCGATGTGCAAGTAACACGTTCGGAACAAAAGCCGCGCGCACTTCGCCTTATGTTGGGTGACGACTCGAAAGTAGAACTTGAATA
>CAITUB010000054.1 GCA_903895515.1 uncultured Acidimicrobium sp.
AGAATATGACGCGAATGAACACCTCGTTTCAATCCGAGTACTTGCGGGCGACGTTGATGCCGCTCGAGCAATTTTTGACCTCATGCCAACTGATACTGCAGAACAGTGGTCAGTAATTGCAGAGCGCATGTCAAAAGTCCCACAAGCATTTGCTGGGATGCGCGAATCATGGAAACTAGGCCTAGATCGCGGTGTGAAAGCTCAGCGCCGACAGGTACTCGCATCGAGTGAACAGCTCGCAACGTGGGCAGGTCGTAAAGATGCTCCGGCATTTTTCGAACAATTCGCAGAATCGGCCGCCACTGTTCCGGGCGCACCACTTGAACAACTTCGCAAAGCCGCAAAGAATGCATCTCTTGCACTTGGCGAGACCGCAGACTTCCTCGTTAACGATTACGCGCCACAAGCTGACGTACGTGATGGCGTAGGACCAGAACGCCACGCACTTGCGCGTCGCCGATTCATGGGAATGAAGGTTGAAGCCAAAGACGCGTACGAGTGGGGTTGGGCTGAAGTGCAACGTATTGATGCGGAAATGGAACGCGTCGCAAAAGAAATTCTTCCTGGATCATCGCTTGCAGAAGTTCGTCACTTTCTTGACACCGATCCTGCTCATTCAATTCAGGGTGAAGGCGCTCTTCGCGACTGGTTACAGGAGTTAATGGACGATGCCATGTCGTTCCTCATTGACAACAACCATTTTTCAATTCCAGATTCCATTCGCACTGTAGAAGCGATGATTTCTCCAACAGGTGGAGCCGCCGCAATGTATTACACAGGACCGAGCGAAGACCTCAGCCGACCTGGTCGTACCTGGTATCCAGCAAATGGCCGCACCGTGTTCCCACGCTGGAGCGAACCAACCACCGCGTATCACGAAGGCGTGCCAGGACACCACTTGCAAGTTGCGATAGCCACCATCAACTCAGAAAAACTCTCACGCTTCCAACGCAACACCTTCGTGTCTGGTCATGGTGAAGGTTGGGCGTTGTATGCCGAGCGCCTGATGGAAGAATTCGGATTCTTGGAAAACCCTGAGTACCGCTTGGGATACCTCTACGCACAGGCTTTCCGAGCCGCCCGAATCGTCATCGATACAGGCATTCATTGTGGTTTTGCAATTCCACAAAGCTCGTCGTGGCACCCAGGCGAACAATGGACCCCAGAACTCATGTTCGAATTTCTCAGTGCCCATTCTTCAAGTGATGACGAATTCAATCGCTCAGAAATCAATCGCTACCTCGGTTGGCCGGGACAAGCAATCTCGTACAAGCTTGGCGAACGCGTGTGGCTTGACCTCCGCGATGACGCCAAGAAGAAACATGGTGCTGAGTTTGATTTGCGCAAGTGGCACGCACACGCTCTCGACCTTGGCAACCTTGGCCTCGACCTCTTGAAGTCGGAAATGGCGCGCTTCTAAAACTTCTTAAGGAACGACTACGACTGCCGTTCCAGGTTTCGCCCAGTCAAAAATAAACTTTGCATCTTGCGTACTCGATCGCAAACAGCCACTGCCTAAAAATGTTCCGAGTTCTGCTTCCGTTTGCAACGGCACACCGTTTTTCGTTGGTATTTCATGAAACCCGATGTTGCCACCATTGCGACCTGTTGCAAACCGTGTCATGAAGCGGAACTTCACGCCCTCAAGTTCCTGACTAAACGATGACACTGACTGGTTCTTGACGAAGTACGAACCCTTCAGTGGTTGACCACGCATGCCTGATACCAAAAAGGTGCGGATGACTTCACCCGAACCATTTATCACCCACACCCGCAATTGTCGGTTTGAGTACACAATTCGTCGACCGCTTCCTGAATTCTTCGGCACTACAAGACTCACTTCAGCAACGCTTGCCTGAGTAGGTGTAATCGTTGTCGAAGTAGTTGTTGGAGTTGGATCAACAGCAGCATTGGCTACTCCCTGCCCACACCATGTTGTTACAACAACAACCAGAGCAAGTGCTACACGTTTCATTTCAACCCACTCAAAATCACACGTGAGGCCGATGCTCCAATTCGACTTGCTCCTGCTTCAATCATTGCTAATGCATCCGCAGTTGTTCGAATGCCACCACTTGCCTTTACACCAATGTCGGCTCCAACAGCATTGCGCATCGTGCGTACTGCCTCAAGCGAAGCCCCACCTGCTTTGTGGAATCCTGTCGAGGTTTTAACGTAGTCAGCACCACCTAGAACACTGTGCTTGCACGCCGCAATGATTTGCTCGCTCGACCACAGACCCGTTTCCAAAATAACTTTCAACACCACGGTTGCACTGATGGCTCGACGAACCGCTGCAACTTCATTCTCCAAATTCGACCAATCCCCACTCGAAATCCAGCCCAGATTGGCGACCATATCTATTTCACTTGCGCCATCCGATACTGCTTGGGTCGCTTCAGCTGCTTTAGTGGCTGAAAGGTGACTTCCTGACGGAAACCCCACCACGCTGGCTATTGGAATTCTGGTGTTTTTGTGTGCAAGCGATACCCAGTTCGGCGAAACGCATACTGCACCTACTGAAAGTTCGTCTGCCTCGGCGCACAGCGCGACAATGTCTGCCGATGTGGCTTCAGGCGTAAGCAACGTGTGATCAATCACCAAAGCAAGCGTGGCGCGATCAACGGCTTCCATATCCTCCACACTACGCCAGGTGGATGAATCGCATCAGTCCGACTACGGTTCATGATCGTCATGGCCACCTTACGATTTAGTTACGGCACGATGGGATCGGGCAAGAGCACGCTCGCTCTACAAATTCATCACAACATGTCTTCACGTGGGGTCAATGGATTACTGCTCACCAAACTTGACCGCGATGGTTCACAAGTGACGAGCAGACTCGGTGTTTCGGCTCCGGCAATTGACGTATCGTTTGATCTCGATTTATTTGAGTTGACTAAAGAGCACATGCCATTGCAGTTTCTCGTTTGCGACGAAACCCAGTTTTATTCTGTCG
>CAITUB010000055.1 GCA_903895515.1 uncultured Acidimicrobium sp.
TGAACAACTTCCTCACATCGGCGTGGGCCGATTATCAACGCGAGGTTCGACCAAGCAGGGAAGTAGTTCCCGACTTTTTCTATCGACCATCCATGCGCGAAGCCATGTCGCAACTTGAAGAGCCAACGGCAGCAAATGCACGCCTTGGTTGGTGGTGTTTCGAAACCACTACGCCAATTACGCAAGGTTCGTACACGGCAGCACGCGGCGCCGTAGACACCGCGCTGACGGCAACGCAGTTGGTGTTAAACGGCGACACGTTCTCGTATGGCTTATGTCGGCCACCGGGGCATCATGCAACGACTGACTTATACGGCGGGTATTGCTTCTTCAACAATGCAGCAGTCGCGGCACATTACGTTGCTTCCACAACTGGTGCAAAAGTTACGGTGCTCGATGTGGACTATCACCACGGCAATGGCACACAACAAATTTTCTATGGCCGCGACGATGTTCAGTATGTTTCGTTGCACGGCGACCCAAAGCGCGCGTATCCATACATCACGGGTTTTGCTGACGAACTCGGCGAGGGCAGGGGTCGCGGCTCAACTACCAATATTCCACTCGCTGCAAAAACCGATGACGACATGTTCCTCGATGCACTAGACAAGTCATGTGAGGCAATCGAAGCATTTGGACCTTCGGTTCTCATTGTGTCATTGGGTCTTGATACGTATGTGACTGATCCAATCTGTGACCTTGCGGTAACTCGCGATGGATTCACTCGCAGTGGTGCTCGCGTACGTGGGTTGAACTTACCAACAGTGGTGCTGCAAGAGGGTGGTTACGACTTGGCAAACCTGGGCCTCAACGTGCAGGCATGGCTACACGGGCTCGAGTCATAACGCTCGCAAAGCTGCAATAAGCGCATCTGCTGATCCGTTGCATTCTTGTATTTGAGCGTCATCCAGCACAACGGTTAACCGATTGGTTGATCGTCCCAAAATAACTGGGAAGTTTCCCGATGCGACATGGAGCGCGTCGGCTGGAGCATCGTTGATGTGATGCGTAATGAATGGAATATGCAGGGTCGAAACGCATGCCTTCCATTCGGTTCTTTGGGTAAAGAGACCATGGGTAATGTCGCACAGCGAACAATGTCGAACCCCCAAACGTGCACCTATCCAATACGAAAGCTCGCCCAATATTGTGGATTCAGCATTGTAAATACCGATGAATTCGCTGAATTGACTGGTGGATTCACTCATGGTTTGCACCGGTTGCTGCAATAGCGAACCTGTTCCCAGTCCTTAGCCCACTTCTTGCGCCACTCAAACGGTCGGTTGCACTTAGCGCAGACTTTGGGTGCAAAACCATTTTTGGTTTGCGCAGCACGACTCATCAGCCTCACAGTAATTCAGACTTGACCACGTTGCTTTACGCTGAAGCGATGAGTTTGCCGACAATTTGGGTCTTTGGAGATCAATTGAATCGTGGCATTGGTGCATTGGCAGAGGCAACTCCGCGTACGCATCGTGTTCTGTTCATCGAATCAACGACTAAAATTGCATCGCGCAAGTGGCACGTTCAGCGCGCGCATTTCATCGTCGCCTCCATGCGCAAATTCGCCGCCGAATTGGTCACAGAAGGTTTCCAAGTCGATTACCGACACGCGGGCTCGATGATGCAGGGAGTTGCGGAGCATGTTCGCGAGTTCGTACCACCTGAAATTGTGGCGACAGAACCAAATAGCTATGCAGCGCGATCGATGGTGCATGAACTCGGTGTTCGCAGCGTTCCATCGAATCAATTTCTCTGTCACCCAACCGAGTATCAAGGATTTCTGGGAACACGGAAGTCAATCAAGATGGAAGATTTCTATCGGTGGCAACGCAAACGTTTGAACGTGTTGATGGACGACAGCGAACCAACTGGTGGTCGTTGGAACTTCGACGAAGAGAACCGCCAACCGCCTCCGAAGACCGGGCACGATCGCTGGCCAGAGCCAGAACTGTACGAATTAGATGAAGTTGATGAACAGGTTCTGGATGCCATGCATAGTCATTGCTTCGGCAAATTGCCTGTTGGGCAATGGGCAACCACCAGGATTGGCGCGCTGTCACGATTGCAATTTTTTATCGAGCGCGTGTTGCCGATGTTTGGTGAACACGAAGACGCCATGTTGAAATCCAATTGGCATCTTGCTCATTCCTTGCTGTCGCCGTATCTCAACAATGGTTTGCTTCTGCCTGGCGAAGTGGTTGAAGCAGCGCAGTCGGCATTTCGCGGAGGCAAGGTGCCTCTGAA
>CAITUB010000056.1 GCA_903895515.1 uncultured Acidimicrobium sp.
CGACACTGATTGAGCGTTCCAATCCGGGCACTCCAGCAATGTGAGCTAGCGAGTCGCCAACCGTTACGTGCCCCTTGCCGCCTGCAGCGAACTCTGGCCACACGCTTTCAATTGGCGCTTCCAAATTCAGCAGGCCGCGCTCGACCAGCATCATGATTGCAGTTGCACAAATACCCTTGGTGCCCGAAGCGATAACGCACACCGTTCCGTCGTCCCACGGCTTTTCATCGCTACGAACGCCGCCCCACAAATCGACAACCTGCTTGCCTTTGTGCGTTGCCGCAAACGATGCACCCGCCATATTCGGACCGTGATACTTGTTAAACACTTTGGCCACTGCTTCAAATCCGGGCGCAACAATTTGTTCCCGTGACATGTTCAGCTCTCACCTCTTCCGCGCCTGCGACGTGAATCTCGATCGGTGGTATCTGACACCGTAGGAATCGAATTAGTCAGTGCTCCAAGCGCATCCACCACTTCGTCAACACTCGGAGTCGAGCCCTTGGTGTGGCCATCTATTGCATGGCGCATAGCAGCCACATGTTCGGGAGAGTTGCCGCAACAGCCACCAACGATTCGTACTCCTGCATCAATTGCCAGTTCGGCATATGTTGCCATCAGCTCTGGTGTTCCGGAATAGGTAATGGTGGTGCCAACAAATTTTGGAATTCCACAGTTTCCTTTAGACACCACCGGAGTTGCAAAACCAGACATCTCCGAAACCGACACCACAATGTCGGAAGCTCCGACACCACAGTTGGCACCAATGGCAAGAGGCTGCGGATCGATGCCTGCAAATATGTCCTCAAGCGCGTTTGGCATGATGCCCATCATCGTTCGGCCCGCAGTATCAAACGACATGGTGCACACATACGGCATGCCAACACGAATAGCAGCAAGTGCTGCAGCTCGCGCTTCTTCGGGTGCCGACATGGTTTCAATCCACGCGACGTCTGCTCCGCCAGCTTTCAAACCTTCAATTTGTTCTGCGAATGCATCGACGGCATCGGCTTCAGTGAGTGCACCAAGTGGCTCAAATAGTTCGCCAGTTGGCCCAACTGAACCCGCAACCACAACGGGCCGCGAAGATGCATCGGCAACTTTTCGTGCAATCTGCGCTGCACCCTTTGCCAACTCGAACGTTCGCGACTGCGCGTTATGCAATTTCAAACGATGACGATTGCAGCCAAACGTATTGGTGAGAATGATGTCAGATCCAGCATCAACAAACTGCTGATGTAGTGATTCCACGCGATCCGGGTGGTCGGTGATCCAAAACTCTGGTGGTTCGCCGGAGGTAAGCCCCATGGCGAAATAATTTGTTCCAGTTGCGCCATCTGCCAATAACACTTTTCCCGAGAGCAGCAACTGCTCCAGCGATGTTTGCATTGAACGAGACTAACCCATCACGTTTCCGGCGGTGTCCGCCTGTGTGCGAAGTCGCGAGAATGCAGAAAGGTTGATCGGCATTCCAGTGAACTCGCCCATGACTTCTACTGGGGTCACATCGTGGTCAATGCCTTGCTCTTGTGCTTCGATGAGCGTGCGCATGAACTTACCAACGAGAGGCGCATTCTTGAACTGGTTACCACTTGTGCCACAGGCCATGAAGAACCCAGGAAGGCTTGACTTGTCATACAGCGGAATCCAGTCGTCGGTCACGTCGTACAACGCACCGATGCCAAGCAGTTTGTGCGGAATACCGAAGTCTGGCAAGCGACGAGCCAAACGAAGCATGACGCGCTCGAAGAACTCCACCGACACCGAATCATTCCAGTTGTCCGCATCGTCCAAGAAGTGCAATGGATCGCACGCTGGTTCTGTAGTGCCAACGTTGAGCAAGTCACCCATGTGCGGACGGAAGTACTGACCAAGGTCGAGGTCTGCAACAACCGGCGCATTGTCTTCCAAGCGGAAGCCCTTCGGTGCTGGTGGCGAGAACACTTCTTGGCGCAGTGGACGATGATGCACCTTCATCTCGTCATACACGCCAGCCATGCGGTTAATTGCCGCAGCATGCGGGCCAGCAGCATTGATGACGATTGGCGCTTCGAAACGCTCGCCTGTCTTCAGCACTACTCCACTCACTACATCTCCATCACGAGTGATTTCACTGACCTCTTTGTGGAACAAGAATTCGGCACCGTAATGCTTTGCAGCATTGGCCAAGTTGTGTGCTGCCAACATTGGGTCGTCCATGAATCCGCTCAACGGGTCGAACAAAGCCGACAGCTGGTCGTATGGATCGTCAGCAAACGCAGGGTCTTCAATGGCCTTAGGTGGATAGAACTTGCCCGTTTCAAATGCTGGCCAACGCTTCTTCACTTCTTCTGGCGATAACACTTCATATGGAATGCCGAATTCGTCCCACAGTTCGCGCTGACGAAGTCCGTCGTAGCCCTCGGTGAGGAATACCAAGTAACCGGTCTGGACATATTTGGCCATGCCGTCTGGATCTTCGATTCCAACGAACTTGCTCCAGTTAAACCAGTGCTGCGCATTTTCCCACGCCATCAAAATGGTGTTGAAGTTTGAATACGTAAAACGAATGATTGCCGAAGAAGCACTGGTTGACCCTGCTCCCGCAGCACCACCCTTGTCGACGACCACTACTTTGCGACCATGACGCGACAGTTCGAGTGCAATGGACGCACCCATAACTCCACCGCCAATGATGACTACATCGGTTTTAGTTGTGCTCATACTTGCTGCTCCAAAATTGCATTTGCCCACTGCGCAGTATCGGCAGTGCTATTGAACGTGAACGAATGAATTCCCGAAACGTTGAGTTCGTCTGCTTTCACCGCAATGTCATTCAACAACTTCGTTGGGTCGTAGCCACCTGGTGCGAACATAAGCGTGAGTGAAGCCTTGTTCTTCTTTAAGTAGCGCAATGACTGGCCAACACCGGTGCGAACACCCACAGACATCAAACGCGTGCGATCAACTACACCCGGAATTCCAAGATTGATTGGAGTGGTGAAGCCTGCTGCGCGCAAGTCTTTCAACCAGCTCAAGATGAGTGGAGCATCAAAGCACATTTGCGTTGATGCAAGACCCTTCACGCCGTGACTCTTCAACAACGCTTCTTTTTCGATTACCGAATTGTGCAAGTCACTTTTGCTGATGGTTGCATGACCATCTGGATAAGCGCCAAAACCGATGGTGTCTACTCCAGGCTTTGCTTCAAGAAAATCCTTCATGAATGGAAGCGCATATTGGTAGTGCGGCGGAACTTCTGCATCGCCACCAATAATGAATACTTCCTTAATCCCCTTTTCGCGTACCCATGCCGCCAACTTGGCTGCGTGCTCTGGGCCTTCAACCAAGCGTGCAGCAAAGTGTGGAACCACGTTGTGGCCCTTTTCAAGCAGCTGCTCACAGAGTTGTTGAGTAGTGGCAATGCCCTTTGCTGGCGAACAGGTCACTGACACTGCGGCGCCCTTTGGCAAGTCGGCAATTGCTTGATCTAGCGACTTCAAAGGAACAAGTTCGTAGCGCATGTTGCGCACCAGGCGCTGTGCTGCAGGTGTGGTCTTTCCTCCACGCTTGCCTTTGCCGAGAAGTGTCGAAATGATGCTCATTGTTGCTCCGTATGGTGTTTTTGTGAATTGGGGGTTGTGATTCAGCCGAACGTATCGGGCAGAACAGCCTTGCGCTTAGCGATGTATTCCTGCAACTCGGCGTCGATTGCGTCGTCTAATGCAGGCGGTTGATATGAGGCAAGGCGTTCTTTCCACAGCCTGTTTGCTCGCTGTGAAGCGTCCAAACTGCCGTCTTCCACCCACTGCTCGAAGCTGTTGTTGTCGGCAGTATCGGAGCGATAGAACGCAGTTTCAAAATTGGCCAAGGTGTGCGCTGTTCCCAAGAAGTGATTACCCGGCACATTTTCGCGCATTGCGCTCATTGCTTGGCCATTTTCGGTGATGTCGAGACCCTTGCCAAACGTCATCATCATGCCCAATTGGTCACAATCGAGAACAAACTTTTCATATCCAATTGCTAGTCCGCCTTCCAACCAACCTGCAGAGTGCAACACGAAGTTGGTTCCCGCCATGATTGTTGGAATAAGTGTCGACGCACTTTCATATGCGGCCTGAGCATCCGGAAGTTTCGATGCGCACAACGAACCGCCAGAGCGGAATGGAACTCCGAGACGACGCGCAAGTGTTGCAACGGTGTACAGCACCATGGCCGGTTCTGGAGTGCCAAATGTTGGCGCACCAGTAAGCATGGACATCGAACTTGCGAACGAACCGAAGATCACTGGAGCGCCTGGACGAACCAGTTGACAAAATGCCATTCCAACAAGTGACTCAGCAAGTGTTTGTGAGATCACGCCAGCAGATGTTGATGGGGCCATTGCTCCAGCCAAAATAAATGGCGTAATGATGCACGCCTGATTATTCGATGCGTAAACTTCGGCCGATTCCAACATGGTGGCGTCCCACACCAATGGCGATGATGCATTGATCAGGCTGGTCATAACAGTGCGATCCTGCAAGTCGCCGCCGAATGCGATGCGCGCCATGTTCACGCTGTCTTGTGCGCGCTCTCCTGCAGTTACCGAGCCCATGAAACCTTTGTCGCTGTACTTGATGTGCGCGTACACCATGTCGAGATGGCGCTTGCTGACAGGAATGTCTACCGGTTCACACACGGTTCCACCTGAGTGGTGAATATACGGAGACATGTATGCAAGCTTTACGAAATTCTGAAAGTCGGCAATGGTGGCATAACGACGGCCATTGTCTAGGTCGTGCACAAATGGCGAGCCATAGTTTGGAGCAAACACCGTTGCATCGCCACCAATTTGCACGTTGTTTTCAGGGTTGCGCGCATGCTGCGTGTAGATACGCGGCGCACTTGCCTGAATAATGCTGCGACACATGCCGCGCGGAAAGCGCACACGAGTTCCATCCACAATTGCCCCAGCATTTTTGAACCGTTCAATCGCGCTTGGGTAATCGCGAATCTCGACACCAATTTCTTCCAAAATTGCGTCTGCATTGTTTTCAAGAATTTGCAGACCCTCTTCGGAAACCATTTCATAGGGTTTGATCAATCGAGTGAGATATGGCTCTCGCAGGGCATTTGAAGTTTTGCGCGTCGATTGGCGAGCCGCACGGCCGCCTCCCTTTCGGTGATGCACTTCTTCAGTCATAATCTCCCCACTTCTCCAAATATTCTCGCAGAAATCATTATGCGCGACGACGCCTTCGCTGCCCACCGCCAGCACCATCGCCTGAGCCTTCAGTTCTCGGTGGCAATGTGACCAACGTAGACAGGTTCGGAGTTGGTGCATACGCGTGCGGAAATGCCATAGCGGCCACAAAGAGGTCCTGGAAGCGAGGCTCTGTTGCAGTCTCAATTTTGGTTACGTGCGTAACGGTGTGCTCCATCTCGCGTCGTTGCGCACGGGACAACAACGCTTTTGCCGCGCCTGTTCCTGCAGAGTTTCCTACTGATCGCACTCCCGGTAATGGGCAATCAGGCACCAAACCAAGCACCATTGCATAGGTTGGGTCAATATGTGCACCGAATGCACCAGCAAGACGAATGTCATGCACCTCTGGTGATCCAGCATGTTCAACCAACAAATCGATTCCTGCGCGCAACGCAGCTTTTGCCAATTGAATAGCGCGAATATCGTTTTGAGTAATGAACAATTTGGTGTCGCCATTTTCGTACAGCAAGTACGAGAACGTGCGATCATCAGAAACTACCCGCGGAGTTTTTTCTACGAGTGACCCTTGGACCACTCCATCTTGAGAAATGATTCCCGCCAAGTACATTTCGGCAATTACTTCAATGATTCCAGAGCCACAGACCCCAGTTACTGGCGTGTCTTGCACCGCTTCATCAAAACCAGGTTCGTTAGACCACATGTCAATGCCGATGGCACGGAAACGTGGCTCGAATGTGACCGGATCGATACGTACTTTTTCGATTGCCCCAGCGGTTGCACGTTGCCCGCAGCTCAGCTGAGCACCTTCGAACGCTGGACCGGTTGGTGACGATGCAGCAAATTGCCGTGTTGTGTCGCCGAGCACGATTTCGGCATTTGTTCCAACGTCGATGAGCAACTGCATCGACGATCCACGGTGTGGACCTTCCGAAAGAATTGCTGCCGCGGTATCTGCACCCACGTGGCCTGCAATGCACGGACCAACATAGAACGACGCATTTGGCAGGTGAATATCAAGTTCTTCTGCAGCACCAAAAGTTGCCTCACTCGTTGCCAACACGAACGGTGCAGCCCCAAGTGGTGTCGGGTCAATGCCCAACAAAATATGGTGCATGATCGGGTTGCCCACCATGACCACTTCAAGAATTTTATCTGGAGTGATATCGGCCTTGTCGGCCAACTCGTGAACCAAGTCATTGATTGCATTGCGAATGACTGTGGTGAGTTCCTTTTCGCCGCCTTTGTTCATCATCACGTACGACACGCGACTCATGAGGTCTTCGCCGAAGCGGATCTGTGGGTTCATTACTCCAGAACTACTCATCACTTCGCCTGTTGTGAGATCGATCAAGTGTCCTGCAACTGTTGTCGACCCAATGTCGATCGCAATTCCAAACATCGTTTCCACGAACCCAGGCCAAGCAGCGACGATATTGCCCGCAACACCATCAACTTCGGAGCGCTTAATCGCAATGGTCGCGCCACCGTCACCTTTATCAATCGCCCTGTTCACCTGGGCAAGTGCATTGTTGCTGATGGTCGGACGTGCAATGTTGTGTTGCTGGGCGATTGCGTCGCGAATGATTTGCGATGCAGTGACATCGTCTCCAAGCTCAGAAGGCGTTACAGCGATGTAGAAGAGGCTGAACGTTGGGTCGACAACGATTACACCCAAGTCCAAGTCTTTACGCACAATCTGACGGTGCACTTGGCTCATTGCAGGAACGTCGATGACCATGTCGCCGCACACTTTGGCCATACAACCGAGACGATTACCTTCTGCGAGTGCGCGCTTACCCTTGTATTTGATTTCACCCTCAGAACGCTCACTCAATGAAGACTCAACTGCCTCAATCCCCCATTTTGAAAATGATCCAAAACTTGGAGTGATTTGACAACGACCGCAAATACCTCGTCCACCGCATACCGAATCGATGTCGGCGCCAAGCTTGCGCGCAGCGTCCAACACCGTGATTCCATCTTCGACGGTGCCGTCTAATCCAGACGGCGTAAAGACAATGCGATGCGACATGTGGCGTTATTGCGCAGGACGACGGCGGCGGCCTTCGCGATCGCCGCGACCACCAGTTGGAGCATTCGGATCGCGATTTGCCTTAATCCATGCCGCACAGTCCTGATCGTTTCCTGTCAATACGTCGGCGGCCATAATTGCTGCCTTCACTTCTGGGTGAAGCGGGCTCATGATGGCCGAAGTCATTCCCGAGGCCATGGCCATGCTGAGGAATGTTCCCGTAATTTGG
Source organism: uncultured Acidimicrobium sp. (assembly GCA_903895515.1). Lineage (GTDB taxonomy): Bacteria > Actinomycetota > Acidimicrobiia > Acidimicrobiales > Ilumatobacteraceae > UBA3006. Next base: position 7,450 of record CAITUB010000056.1, read on the forward strand.
TTGCGAGCTGGCAAACCAAAGCTGACGTTTGATGCGCCACACGTGGTGTTCACTTTCAACTCTTCACGCAAACGACGAATTAATTTGAATGCCTGTTGTCCGGCTTGGCCAAGTGCGCCAATTGGCATGACCAATGGGTCAACGACAACATCTGAGTAATGGATGCCGTAGTCGGCTGCACGATCAACAATCTTCTTTGCAACAGCAAAGCGAACATCTGGATCCATGCTGATTCCAGTTTCATCATTAGAAATTGCAACTACTGCTGCTCCGTACTTCTTTACCAACGGCAACACGCGATCGAGTGATTCATCTTCGCCGGTTACCGAGTTGACCAAGGCTTTGCCCTTGTACACCGAAAGTCCGCGCTCTAGCGCGTCGATGATTGATGAGTCGATGGACAATGGAACATCAGTGATTGCCTGCACCAACTGAATGGCACGTGCAAGCAATGCAGGTTCATCGGCTAGAGGGATTCCAGCGTTGACGTCCAGCATTTGAGCCCCTGCTGCAACTTGAGCAAGCGCGTCTGCTTCAACACGACTGAAGTCGCCATTCTTCATTTCTTCGGCAAGCATTTTGCGGCCTGTTGGGTTAATGCGCTCTCCGATCATCACGAATGGACGATCGAAACCAATGACAACTTCTTTGGTTGGCGACGAAAGGATGGTATGGGTCATGTCAGTTTCTCGTTTCTTTCTTGCTATTAAAAATTTGGAGTTTCTTCTTCATCGTCTTCAAGTTCCTCAAGCGCAGCGAGATCTTTCGCTGCCACTGTGAGTTGCTCAACGTCTTTTTCGAACCCACCTGCATATGCCAACACGCCAAGGCGCTGACGGGTCCACTCTTCTTCCAACCTGTCGGCAACCGACTGGGCAGCAAGTGCCATGTCACCTTCTAAAGGCAGAGTTTCACGACTCCACTGAGCCACGTCTTCTTCTGCCGTGTAAATGTTTGCTTTGCGCTTCGCACGATCGATTGCGCGCTGAAACTTGGCGCCCAAAATCACCTGATATCGCTCACGACCCATCTGCGCATTGACCTGTGCAGGAATATCACGCCATTTGATAATGATTACCGAATTTCCACCACGAGCCATTAGTTAACACTCACATTTCTTTTTGCAGCAGATTGAAACACTACGGGAATTGACGCCTCTAAACCTTGCACACCAACATGGCGATGCTCAAAGTTGAGCCTCAACATTTCGGCAGCTTCTTCAGCAATTGCGACCAGAGAATCGTCGCTCACTTGCGAGAAATACATCACTTTTGTGTAATTGCCAAAATACGCGTCGCGCAATTGTGGATGTGTGTCGAGGCCCAGGCCTTCCCACACCAAAGCACGAAAGTGCTTGGCAAGGAAATCGGTCAAGTAAAACGTGCCAGGTTCGGCATCTTGTACTTCATGAAAGAGCGACGAACCCGCAAAGAACTCGTAGCAATGCGCACCTGAGATGCGTTCAACGCCTGGGTAGTCCAACAACATGGTGTCGATCTGACCGCCCGTACCGCAGTCTGCATATCCAACAAAAGTTGGTCGGCTACCGCGGGCATCCAAATGTTCGCGCAATGCGGGAACGATTCCCTCAGGACGGTTATGCAAGTTTGCTGGCAGGTAACGAACTTCAACCGCATCGGCAAGACCATTGCGGTTCAGTACTTCGCGCAACTCACTCACGAGCGCACCACACGCAATGATCAGAGGACGTTCGCCCGCTGACATATGCGCGTTACCAGAAACGAATCAGGCGACCGACGGGCCAGGAGGCTCGGCGGTGCGCGCACGACGTGCGTTGACCAAAGTTTTTGCAGTTTCTGAAGCAACTGCAGCATCGCGACAGTATGCATCTGCACCTACAGCAGCACCGAACTCTTCGTTCAACGGTGCACCACCAACCAAGATGATGTACTTGTCACGAATGCCGCGCTCTTTCATAGTGTCAACAACGACTTTCATGTACGGCATGGTGGTGGTGAGCAGTGCTGACATTCCAAGAATGTCTGGCTGATGCTCTTCGAGTGCTGCAATGAACTTGTCGGCATCGGTGTTAATTCCGAGGTCGATTACTTCAAAGCCGGCGCCTTCCATCATCATGGCAACCAAGTTTTTGCCGATGTCGTGAATGTCGCCCTTCACCGTTCCAACTACCACTTTGCCAACTGACTCTGCGCCAGTTTCTGCAAGCAACGGACGCAAGATGTTCATTCCTGCTTTCATTGCATTGGCTGCCAGCAGCACTTCAGGTACGAACAAAATTCCGTCACGGAAGTCAACTCCAACAATGCGCATACCTTCTACAAGTGCTTGCTGCAACACTTTGTCCGGGCCCCAACCGCGGTCCAACAAGATGGTGGTGCCTTCAACAATTTCCTCGCCGAGACCGTCGTATAGGTCGTCATGCATTTGGGCTATGAGGTCTTCATTAGTAAGACCAGCAAGATCAATGTCGTCAAAATCGCTCATGTGTACTCCCGTTACTGAGTGGTGCCGAGATATATCACGGCGAGGAAAAGGTTATCAGGACAGCCTTACAGCCACCTATTCATCCGCGCTCTTTAGTGATGACGGTAGAAGTCAACGTTTTCTGGTGGAAGTGGGGCTTTGCCCAAAATGATGTCCGCCGACTTCTCGGCAACCATCATGACCGGGGCGTAGATGTTGCCATTCGTTACATATGGCATCACCGAGGCATCCACAACTCGTAGCCCCTGCATCCCCCGAACCCGCATAGTGGCCGGGTCGATGACCGACATTTCGTCTGTGCCCATTCGACAGGTGCACGAAGGGTGGTAAGCGGTTTCACCATCTTTACGTACCCAATCCAACACATCGGCGTCCGAAACAATGGTTGGCCCAGGTGAAATTTCTCCTCCACTGAATGGAGCAAATGCTGGCTGATTCAAAATGTTGCGAGCTGCAGAAATCGCTTCTATCCATTCGTCTTTATCTTCTTGTGTCGATAAATAGTTGAAGGTGAATGCAGGTTTGTCGTGCACATCTCCTGAAGTCACTTTCAGACTGCCACGCGAATTTGAATACATCGGTCCAATATGCACCTGGTACCCGTGTCCACCTGCTGGTGCGGTTCCGTCGTAGCGAACCGCTATCGGCAAGAAGTGAAACATCAAGTTCGGGTATTTCACGGTGTTGTTGCTGCGAATAAAACCGCCGGCCTCAAAATGATTCGAAGCACCAGGACCTTTGCGGAACAACCAAGCGAAACCGATAAACGGACGACGCCACATTTTCATCATCGGATTTAGCGACACTGGCTGCGTTGCCGAATGTTGAACATACACCTCGAGGTGATCTTGCAAGTTCTCGCCAACACCAGGCAGGTGGTGCACTGGATTGATTCCGACTCGTTTTAGATCTTCACTGTTGCCAATGCCGGACACTTGCAACAACTGTGGCGAATTAAATGCACCGCCGCACAAAATAACTTCTTTCGCTTGTACCGAACGCTTGCGACCAAACGGCAATTCATACTCAACGCCTGTTGCGGTTTTTCCGTCGGTTGTTACCTTCGTGACGAACGCACGACATTGCACAGTCAGATTCTTACGATGCTTTACCGGATGCAAATATGCACGTGCAGCGCTGTAACGGCGACCACGCTTCACATTGCGATCAAACGCTGCGAAACCCTCTTGCTGATAACCGTTTACGTCTTGTGTAATTGGGTGGCCGGCTTCCTGCACTGCCTTAAAGAACGCGCCGAACAGTGGATTTTTCACTGCACCACGTTCCATGTGCAATGGGCCAGACTTTCCACGGAATTTGTCTGATGAATCAGCGGCAATGCATGACTCCATCTTTTTGAAGTACGGCAAGCAATGCGCGTAGTCCCACTCGCCCATTCCTGCATCGGCTCCCCAACGTTCATAATCGAGCGGGTTACCGCGTTGGAAAATCATGCCGTTGATGCTGGATGATCCTCCAAGGATTTTTCCGCGACCGTGCGTAATTCTGCGACCGTTCATATGGGGTTCTGGTTGCGAGGAATACATCCAGTCATACAGCTTGTTGCCAATAGGAAATACGAGCGCAGCTGGCATATGCACGAACACGTCAAACCAATAGTCGGGACGTCCGGCTTCAAGCACCAGTACTGAATTGTTGGGATCTTCACTCAGTCGGTTAGCAAGAGCGCAACCAGCAGATCCACCGCCAACAATGACGTAATCAAAAGACTTTTTCACGCGCTCATTCTGCCACGGAAACACAAAAGTGGCGGAGCTTTCGCCCCGCCACTTCATTACACGTATGTGTGTTACGTACTACTTATTAGCTAAACCACACCGACCATGTTGCTTCGTTTGCAGCGATCCAGTCGCTAGCAGCCTTAGCTGGTTCTACTTTGTCGATGTCTACTGGTCCAAGGAATGAAAGCTGATCATCGGTGGTGAGGGCAAACTTCTGGAAGAAGTTAAATACCTTTCCGTCCTTTGCAGCCAACTTCGTTGAAGCAATCTTGAACAATGGATCTTCTGGGTAGTCGCCGTCGCACTTTGCGCCATCTGCAGCACAATCAACTGTTGGTGCTGGCAATGCAATGTTCTTCAGGTTGTACTTACCTACTGCTCCCGATGGGCTCCAGTAGTACACCAACACTGGCTTTTGATCAGCAGAGAGTGCTGAAATTTCTGCTTGTGTTGCTGCTTCTGAACCCGAGAACTGAACCTGGAAAGGCAATGCAAGGTTGGCAATGATTGCTTCGTCGTACTGGCTGAACGATGGGTCCATACCAAGGAAACGACCATTGTCTCCAGTTGCTGCTGTAGCGAATGCTTTAGCAACTGCTGGATCCTTCAAGCCTTCCCACGATGACAACTGTGGGAACTGAGTCAGTGCATAGTCCGAAACGAACCAGCCGATTTTTCCAACTGCGCCAAGTGCACCCATATTGGATACTGAGCAATCGTCGATGAATGCCTGCTCATCGGCAACAACGCCTGATGGCCATACTTCAACGCTGGCATCGATATCACCAGATGACATACCAGCGAACATTGCGTTCTCATCGATGTCAACGATTTCTACCGGGTTGCCAAGATTCTTCTCGATCAACTGCTTGACGATTTCCACTTCAACTGCCGAAGCCGACCAGTTGTTGCGGGCAATCTTGATTGTTTCTGTACCTGTCGCATCGAGGTTCGCCTCTGGTGCGGCACATCCGTCTGTTGCGGCGGCTGTGGTATCTGATGTCGTGTCACTTCCACCGCAGGCTGCTCCAATGAGCGTTCCAACTGCAACGAATGCGACAACGAGCAATTTCTTGCTTGAACGCATATTCTCCCCTTTTGTTATTGAATGCACCGTAGGTGCGTAAAACCAGCATAACCAAGCCTTGGATGCATTGATAGATGTGCAACTAAGGTGATGTTTGTGCATGGGGACGCATTGAATGCCATTGAAGTTCGCAACGTGTGGAAGGTGTTCGGACAAGGCTCCCCTGATGAGGCCATTGCCCTAGCCAAAGCAGGCTCAACACGCCAAGACATCATCACCAGCATTGATCAAACCGTTGCCGTGCGCGATGTTTCATTCAGTGTTGCCCGTGGCGAGACATTTGTGGTCATGGGGCTGAGCGGTTCAGGAAAGTCCACGCTGATTCGTTGCTTGTCACGATTAATTGAACCAACCTCGGGTGAGGTTCTGCTTAATGGTGAAGATCTTTTGGCCATGGATGCCGATCAACTGCGCGAAGTTCGCCGCGGCAAAATCAGCATGGTGTTTCAACACTTCGGACTGTTCCCTCATCGCAAAGTAATTGACAACATCGCCTATGGCCTTGAAGTGCAAAAGGTTGACAAGGCAACACGATTAGCCCGAGCAAACGAAGTGCTCAACATTGTTGGATTAGATGGTTGGGCAGACAGGTATCCGCAGCAACTTTCTGGAGGCATGCAGCAGCGCGTAGGTCTTGCACGCGCACTTGCCGTCGATCCAGAAATTCTGTTGTTTGACGAACCATTTTCGGCACTTGACCCACTGATTCGCAAAGAGATGCAGGACGAATTGATTCGTTTACAGAAGTCCATGCAACGCACCATCATTTTCATCACTCACGACTTCGCGGAAGCACTTCGACTTGGTGACCGTATTGCCATTATGAAAGACGGATCATTCGATCAAGTTGGCACACCCGAAGAAATTGTTTCCAACCCAGCCACGCCGTATGTGCGCGAATTTGTTAACGACGTTCCGCGGGCAAAAGTTCTGAGCGTTCGAACCGTAACGGTTTCGGGAGACGCGCCTGCTGGAGCACGCACGGTGAGCGCAACATCGCGAATTGAAACCGTCATTCCCATGTTGCTCGAGCGAGATGAAGCGATTCAAGTAGTCGACGAGACAGGCGCATCAATTGGAATTGTGAATCGCCACAACGTGGCAAGCATGTTGCAAGCCGAACAACGATGATCAAGCGTTATCGCACAGCAATTATTGCAGTATCTGCGGTGCTCATTGGTTTACAAATTGCTGGCAGCGGCGGATTCCCTAAGTCGTGGAACATTCATCTTTCCGATCCGATCAACACGTGGCAATCATGGATTCGCTCAAATCGCAGTCACCACTGGCTGTTCACTTACCTGCTCAATCCCATTACTTCAGTAGTTGAATTTGGGCTAGATAAAACTGAAGCGTTCATTAGCTGGTTGCCGTGGTTCATTCCGGCCATCATCGTGTTTGCGATAATCGCACGAACGGGCAAATGGGTCGTTGCAGGTTTTGCCGCCTTTGCAGTGATCTATCCAGGAATAGTTGGCGTCTGGCCACAAAGCATCGAGACCATTTCACTGATGGCTGTTTCCGTTGCCATCAGTGTGATCATCGGCGTGCCGTTAGGCGTGTGGACCGCATTGAACAAACGCGTTGAATCAATTCTTCGCCCAATCCTCGATGCAATGCAGACGGTTCCCGCAACCGTGTACCTCATACCCATCGTGCTGTTGTTTGGTATCGGAAAAGTTCCCGCCGCCATTGCAACTGTTGTCTATGCGCTACCTCCGATGGTTCGACTTACCTCGCTAGGCATTCAACAAGTACCGCATTCGGCAATCGAAGCAGGACAAATGTTTGGTGCAACAAAGCGTCAGATACTTGCTCGCATTCAACTACCGCTCGCTCTTCCATCGATCATTGCGGGAATCAATCAAACCGTGATGATGGCACTCGGCATTGTGGTCATTGCAACGCTTGTTGGCGCAGGCGGACTTGGTCAAGAAATTATGCAAACCGTTCGCCAGCTCTCCCCTGGACGAGGTCTTGTCGTCAGCCTTGCAGTTGTCTCAGTTGCATTTGTTCTCGATCGCGTGAGCCTTGCTTTAGTACGTAATCCCGGCTCCACCCAATTTCAACCCTCACGAAAGCAATGGATTGTCTTTACTGGCGCTCTTGTTGCGGCAACCATCATTGGGCGATTGCTCGGTTGGCATGAGTTTCCATTCTCGTGGGGAACTTCGTTTGCCGACCCAGTGGACACTGGTGTGATTTGGTTCCGCGACACCTTTTCGTTCATTACACATCCGTTTAACGACTTCATAGTTCGCGATGTACTTGTTCGTTCACAGAAATTGCTGAACAACTCGTTGTCATGGCAATTCATCGTTGTTGCAGCGTCTGCTGTCGTCTATGCAATTGCCGGATGGAAACTTTCGCTCACAACAGCAATCGGCATTGTTCTCATTGGTCTCACCGGAAGATGGCCAGACGCAGTTGACACACTTTCCCAGACTCTTGTTGCTGTATTGATTTCAATTTTGATTGCGCTGCCAATAGGAATTTGGCTTGGGCGACGACCACGAGCCGAAGCGGCGCTTTCTCCAATTTTGGATTCGCTTCAGACCATCCCACCGTTGATCTACGCAATCCCTTTCGTCATGATCTTCACTGTTGGGCCAGTGCCCGGTGTGATTGCCGCAGTGGTGTACTCGATACCACCAGGTATCCGCCTCACTTCACTTGGGATTCGACAAGTCGATACGGAATCAATTGAAGCCGCCACAACGTTTGGCGCCACAGACCGCCAAGTGTTGTGGGGAGTTCGCATTCCTCTTGCAATGCCGAGCATTATTTTGGCAATCAATCAAATGGTGATGATGGTGCTCGCTATGGCCATCATTGCCGGAATGGTTGGCGGTGGCGGCTTGGGTTATCGGTCCATCGAAGCGCTTACAGGACCAAACAAAGGCCTAGGCGCAGAAGTGGGAATAGCGATTGTGATTATGGCAACCATCTTGGATCGCCTCACTCAGTCAACTGCCAAACGCTTGCAAGCGCCAGCGGCTATTTAGTTTCGGTTACTTAGACGGAAACGCGCCGAGCATTTTTGCTGCGGCCAAAGTGTTTTCCAACAAGCAACCAATCGTCATCGGACCAGTTCCACCTGGCATTGGTGTAATTGCACCAGCCACTGCTTGAACCGAATCGAAATCGACGTCGCCAACAATTTTCGCCTCGATGCGCGACACACCAACGTCAATCACTGTTGCACCTGGCTTCACGTGTTCGGCAGTGATTAAACGTGCAATACCAACGCACGACACGATGATGTCAGCTTCGCGGCAATACGCCTTCAAATCTTCTGGTGAAGTGTGCGAATGCGTACATGTTGCTGTTGCGTCGCCACCCTTGCGTAGGAACAACAACAACTGCGGAAGTCCAGTAAGTGTTGAGCGTCCGATGACCACAACTCGCTTACCTTTGGTTGGAATTTCGTAGCGCTCAAGAAGACGCATAACGCCAAGCGGAGTACATGGTGCGTGACCAGGAAGACCGCGGAGCAAACGTCCCATGCTTCGCTCAGTCAGACCATCAACGTCTTTTTCTGGCGGCAACAATGCAAGCACTGGTTCAGCATCAAGATGTTTTGGTAATGGCAATTGCACCAAAATTCCGTGCACCGTTGGATCTGCAGCAAGTTTGCGTACTTCTGCTTCAACTTGCTCCTGCGTTGCATCTTCTTCAAGGTGCACGCCAACAGAAATCATTCCTGCTTCTTGAGCCTTCTTGTGTTTGCTAGCCACATAGATATGGCTTGGCTTGTCGCCACCAACCAACACCGTTGCCAAACACACAGCCGGCGAACCAGCAGCTTCGATTTCTTTGCGCAAGCGCGCAACTGTTTCGTCGCGCAAGTTGTTGCCATCCATCAAGATGGCGCCACCAGGCGTGCGCTTGTATTCAGTGCTCATGAAAGACCGACGATTTCGCCATTCTCATCAAAGTCGATGATTGCTGCGGCTGGCTTTGTGCCAAGTCCAGGCAGTGTGCGCATGTCACCACAGATTGGATACACAAACCCTGCTCCAACCGATGCACGAACTTCGCGCACGTTCAGCGTGTGGCCCTTCGGTGCACCCTTCAATGAAGCATCGCCCGAGATAGACAGGTGGGTCTTTGCAATGCACACCGGCAAGTGGCCAAAGCCATTGTCGGTGTAGTTCTTCAACTGCTTGGTAGCAAGGGCCGAATATGTAACGTTTGCTGCGCCGTAGATGGTCTTGGCAACAATCTCAATCTTTTCCTTGAGTGATGCTTCGTCCTTGTACAGCATGTGGAAGTTGTTCTTTTCGTTGCATGCTTCTTCAACTGCGCGTGCCAATTCGACCGCTCCAGCGCCACCGTCTGCGAAGTGCGTGCACAATGCAACGCGTGCACCTGCCGATTCGGCGATCTTGCGAATCGCATCATGCTCTGATGCGTGATCGGTTGGGAATGAGTTGATTGCAACAACTGGAACAACGCCGTGAGCCTTCACGTTTTCAATTTGTGCGCGTAGGTTTTCGCCACCGGCTTCAACGTCTGCCGGGTTTTCTGCAAGCAAGTCTGGGGGCAATGCTTTTCCTGCAACAATTTTGTACTTACCGGAGTGAGCCTTCAATGCGCGCACTGTTGTTACCAACACTGCAGCATCTGGAGTCATGCCCGAGTAGCGGCACTTAATGTTGAAGAAGCGCTCTGCACCCATGTCGGCGCCGAATCCTGCTTCAGTGATGAGGTAGTCACCGCAGTGAATGCCGATCATGTCACCAATGATGGATGAGTTGCCGTGTGCGATGTTTCCGAATGGACCAGCGTGCACGATTACCGGAGTGTTCTCCAGTGTCTGCAAAAGGTTCGGCTTAATTGCATCGCGCATGATGACGGCCATTGAGCCAGCACCACTGAGTTGTTCTGCAGTTACTGGCTGACCCTTGGTGTTGTAACCAACAACAATTCGCGAAAAACGATTGCGCATGTCTTCAAGCGATGTTGACAAGGCAAGAATCGCCATCACTTCTGATGCTGCAGTGATGTCGAATCCGGTTTGACGAACGACGCCGTCTTCTTTAGTTCCAAGACCAACAATGATGTTGCGCAATGAGCGATCGTTTACGTCAATTACTCGGCGCCATGTGATGTTGTCCATGTCGAGATCAAGTTCGTTGCCCTGATGCAAATGGTTGTCCACCATTGCGGACAACAAGTTGTGAGCAGCAGTTACTGCGTGGAAGTCGCCCGTGAGGTGCAAGTTCAGCAATTCCATTGGAATGACTTGGCTGTAGCCACCACCTGCAGCGCCACCCTTAATTCCAAAGGTTGGTCCCATTGATGGCTGACGGAGACTGATGATTGCGTTTTTGCCAATGTGCTTAAACGCTTGTCCAAGACCAACTGTTGTTGTGGTCTTACCTTCGCCGAGTGGCGTTGGGGTGATTGCAGTAACCACGACATACTTCGCCTTCGGACGTGACTTCAATTCATCGATTGCATCAAGACTGATTTTTGCAAGGCTCTTGCCATACGGCTCGAGTAGGTGTTCGCCAATTCCCATCTGGGCAGCGATGTCCTTCAACGGCAGTGGTTTACCCTGGCGAGCAATTTCAAGATCTGATGGAAACGACATATTGGAGACTCCCCGTTCAATGGCCACCGCGTGGCGATTTGGTCGCACCACTATATAGGAGTCAGAGCGCCTGATATATGACACGCCCCATATGGATTTGCGGGCTGATATAGGTTTGGTCCGTGACCGAGAGTTTGCCCATCATCGACATTGCCCCATTGCGCAATTCGACGACGGAGCCCAACTACATCAAGGCTTCGAGCGAACTCTTTTCAGCACTGTCGGAAATTGGTTTTGCGATTGTGGTTGGTCATGGCGTCGACCCAGAGATCACAGCAAACATGCGTGCGGCCGTGAAAGCAGTATTTGATGCACCGCGTGAAACCCTGCTGCGCAACATGGTGGTGAAAGGCAATTACCGCGGCTTTGTGCCACTGGGTTACTTCACTCCAAATTCCGGAGCCGGCAAAGCCGATCAATACGAAGCATGGAAATTGCACTACGAAACAGACGCGAACGATCCCATTCGCAAGCAATGTGATTTGTATGGTCCAAACATATGGCCAGCAATTGATGCAGACGTTCGCACTCCGATTATGAATTACTGGCATGCCCTCGATGCTGTGAGCGAAACACTCATTGTCGCTCTATGCCAACAGCTCGGCGTCGATCCTTCTGTGTTGTTGTCGTGCATGAGCATGCCGCTTACCAACATGACCCTGTTGAACTATCCACCTGTTGAACCACAAGCAGACACCTGGGGAATTCACCCACACAAAGATTTCAACTTGCTTACCCTTCTCGCTCATGATCCAATTGGTGGATTAGAAGTGCGCAAGCGAAACGACGAGTGGATAAATGCCGAGTGTCCCGCAGATGGGATGGTGCTCAACGTAGGCGACATGCTGGAATTGTGGAGCGGAGGCCGACTGCTCTCTACCCCACACCGCGTGTTCAACAAGTCGGGGAAACCACGGCAATCATTCCCCTACTTTTCCAAACCGCGATGGGATGTCGTTGTTCAACCGTTAGTCAAACCACTCGATGGTTTTGATCGCGTGCCACTGCACGTAGGAACATCGGCTGCTGACATTTGGTATTCAAACTGGCCAGATACTTCGAGCACAGACCCTGCACAGGTACTCGGAAAATTTGACTAACTATTTTGGAAGCGGCGAACTCAGTCGCTTGCGCACTGCCTGATTCATTTCATCGTCAAAACCGCGTACGTGCTTTTCGCATAACTCTGCTGCCGTGTCACCATCGCCTATTGCTAGACGCTCAAACATCTCTCCGTGTTCTTGCACAGCATGCTTCATGTCGGCCACATCGGCGATGTACAAGTGCCACAAGCGGTCACTTTGTGCGTACATCATGTCGAGCGTTGCGGTAAGGAAACGATTGCCCGCTGCGTCCCACACAATTTCGTGACAACGGCGATCGACCTTCATCAAGTCGTCATTAGTTGCTCCAGGAACTTCTGCGCGTGCAAGCACACGTGCCATTTCGTCCCAATGTTCTTTCTTTCCACGTTTTGCCGCAAGTCGCATGGCGTATGGCTCGAGCAATGCGCGGGTCTCGTACAACATGCTCAGTTCCATGACGTCAATTCCCGACACCAGCATTCCGCGGCGAGGAATGACCGTGACGAATTGGTCACGAGCTAACCGCTGGAGCGCCTCGCGAATTGGGGTTCGGCCGATGCCAAGCTGGCTCTGCAGTGTTTCTTCCTTGATGACGTCGCCGGGGGCCAGTTCGAGGCGGACGATCTTGTTCCGAATCTCGAGGTAGGCCTGCTCGCTCAGCGAAGTACTCACGCGCGACATCATATCCCGATTTTTACGTGATGATATTGCGCTGATATACTACCAAAATTCAATTGTGGCCTCGCCCAACGGGGGTGCGGTCCTCTTTTCGGGGGTATCTCGTGAGTGAATTTCCAAGTCGCGCAAAGTGTGTCGTTATCGGCGCCGGAATCGTGGGCAACTGCCTCGTTGGCCACCTGAGCAAGCTCGGTTGGACCGACATGGTGCTCATCGACAAGGGCCCATTGCCGAACCCAGGTGGTTCCACCGGTCATGCGTCGAACTTCATTTTCCCAACCGATCACAACAAGGAAATGGCGTTGCTCACACTTGCTTCGCAACAGCAGTACATCGAGCACGGCATGAACAACACCTCGGGCGGTATCGAGGTTGCTCGTACTCCAGAGCGCATGGAGGAATTCAACCGCCGCATGACGTCGGCAAAGGCTTGGGGCATCGACTCCAAGTTGCTTACACCCGCCGAAATCAAAGAACTTGTTCCGTTCATTAACGAAAAGATTTTGCTCGGTGGTTTCTACACACCAAGTGTCTCCGTTGTTGACTCACTACAAACCGGAACATTGATGCGCGAAAGTGCATTGAAGGCCGGTCACTTGCAAGTGTTTGCAAACACCGAAGTTCTTGACGTTGAAACTAAAAACGGCCAGGTAACTGCAGTTGTGACCAACAAGGGTCGCATTGAAGCTGAGTACGTTGTCATTGCCTGCGGTGTGTGGAGCCCACGTATCGCCAAGATGGCCGGCGCAAATATTCCACTTACGCCTGCAGTTCACCAAATGGCAGACGTTGGACCAATCGACGTATTGCAGAAGACGAACGCCGAAGTTGCATTCCCAATTGTTCGCGACATGGACACCTTCTGTTACGAGCGCCAGTCAACAGGCTCAATGGAAGTTGGTTCGTACGCGCACCGTGCAATCTTC
>CAITUB010000057.1 GCA_903895515.1 uncultured Acidimicrobium sp.
AAAGCATGGATTGTGGTTGCAGCACTAGTGCTGTCTGCAATTTCCTATCGCGCAGTTGAACAACCAGTTCGCCACAACACATGGCTGTCGGCAGTTTCGCTTCGCAGTTTGCTGGCTGCTGGTATTGCGCTATCGCTCAGCCTGTCGGCAGTGGTGGTGTTATTTGCAGTTGCTCCAAAAATTGATGCAGGAGCAATGCAACTTGCAGAATTAGATGCAGCACGAGAGGCTGCAATTTCTGACGACGCGGCCAACGGTGGTCAAGGTGTGTTGCCAGCGGTCAAGCCAGTGCACGTGCTGTTGTTGGGTGATTCCACAATGGCTGGCCTTCGATGGTTCGAAGATGGCACGAAGTCGTTGCAGGGGTTCACCTACACGCTGGATGCAGAATCATGCAGACGAATTTCTGCGTGGTCGTGCTTTGGACGCGAAAAGCGAACACCGAAGAATGTGGTTACCGTTTTGAATAACACCACTGAAACATTTGATGCGGTGGTGTTGATGGCTGGATACGACAGCAGCGTGAAAAAAATTGGAGATGAGTACAAAGACCTCATTGAAGTAGTGCGCGCTAAGAATCTGAAAATGATTGTTCTCACCTACAAAGAATCGCTGTATTTTCCAGCTTCCGGCTCGCGCGGAAAGCGTTCGGTGTACGCCGAGTTCAATGCGGTGGTTCGCGACATGGTGGCACGTGATGCGCAGCACTTTGCACTAGCGGATTGGAATGCATATAGCGCTGGCCAGAAATCGTGGTTCAGGCCAGATGGAATTCATCTGAATATCGATGGAACCTTGGCTCTTGGTGCGTTTATTAGTACGGCAATTGCAGAAAATACCGACAATCCGTGTCCGTATGCATCTGCCTATCCATGTTCATATTCCAACAACTTGCCACAGGCAACAGATTTTCTTGCACGATTCAATGTTGCTTACACCGAAATGCATTGTTATGAAGATGGCGAGGCACGAAAGAAACTGTGCACAACTGACAGGCGAATTTAGAAAAATTCGTTAGTTACTGCAACAACTGCTTGAGCATTACGTTGTGCGTCTTCTTCGCTGAGAGTTGGGCCGAACTCAACGGTCATGCTGACGCCCTTTGGGCCTTGGAATGACTTTGCCCAATTGGCGCCTGTGCCGCCGAACACTGCTTCAAGCAGGGGTTTGTCACCGGAGTAACCGCATAGGCAGTCCAGTTCCAGGAGTGGCAGTCCGACAAGCGATGCGTATTTCGTGCGCACGTCTCCGTCGTGTCCAGTGCCAGGCCCAATGCGGAAGTAGTCCTGGTGATACCAAATAACGAACTGTGGTTTCACAAGTTCGCCGAGTTTCACTAAACCTTGCACCTCGGGTTCGCTTGCACTGTCTGAACCCGCATACTGCCACGACCCTGGCTTACCAATTTTTTGCCAGTTGCCGGGAAAGTTTCTGTTGAGGTCTACGCCGTTTGCATTTTGTCGAGTGCGCAATTGCTGGCCATCTGGGTTCATCGTGCGCACCATCCACAGATCGATGTTGCCTTCAAGCGGCATGTCGCGCAATATGTCCACAACACGATTTCCAACGAATTCATCACCGTGGATGCATCCGATCACGAGGACTCGTGCACCATCGCTACCACTCTGGCGGCGATAGAAGGTGAGTGGCACGTTCTGCACTGAACGACCAAATTCAATGTCGGTGTTTAGAGGAACTTCGCCAAACTTGCCGAACCAACCTGGTTCTACAGTTGCATCTGGGCTTAGCGTGTCGCCGCTTGCATCTGTTCCGGAGTCCGAGCTTCCAGAATCTCCGGTAAAGAGTTTCGTTGCTTCATACAACACACCAGCAGAAAGAATTCCGAGAGCAATTGACTTGACAGAGAGATCGCTGAGGAAGTTTCGTCGCGAAATGAGTTCACGTTCTTGTTCAATTTCTGGAGTAATAGCGATTTCGCTGGTTTCAGATTCAATGAGGGGAATCGGCTGTGTGTTTTGTATTGCTGCAGGTTTTGCGACGGCAGGTGAAGAAGTGAACGATGCTCGGCTACCAGACCTATCGGTATCCACTCGCCAGATTTGTCCGGCTTCGTCGGTGTATGAAATAGCAAGAATTTTGGTTCGCGCTTGAGTCGCCGAAATTAGACCGCTATCGAATTGGGCACATGTTTCTTGGTACACCCGGTTCATGCGGGCAAATTCATCGTCTAAATGCGTGACCGTCTCGACCTGTTTAAACGAGGCGCGGCTGCCGGATTTCTTAGAGTCAATTACCCAAGTGCGGCCTTGGCTGTCGGTGGCGCGCAATCCCAAAATGGTTGACCGCGCTGTCTCGGCAGAAATTTCATTATTGTCAAAGGCTTCGCACGTTTCGATGTAGATGCGGTTCAAGCGCTCTAGCTCTGGGGGAAGTGGGGGCGTAGACGGCATGTTCATAACGACTTTACTTCATGGATAAACGCCTATTGCGGGTTACTTGTTTGTAAACCACTTCAATTCACGAACGATATGGGCTGCAATTCGTGGGTAGACATCGCGAAGTGAAACTCCAAATGCCTTTTCAAACGCAGTGTTTCGAGCAGGAATACAGGTGTTTGAAAACTTCGGTGTTCCATCTCCGCATGGCGCAACTGCAGCGGTTAAACCGAGGATGAATGCGTTTACTTTTTCATAGCCATATGTTCCATATAGGTATTGAAACGCCATTGCTCCTGTCACGTAATTTTGCGTCGGATCACAGTCTTTTGTGATGTCCTGGGTTTCATTCGTAATGAACCAATTTTCCCAATACTTTGTCGAAAGTCGCTGCTGCGGTGAGTACTTGCGTTCGTTTTCTAAGTCTTGCAGTTGCGATTTCCAGGCGTGCACATATGCGCTCTTACTTGCGCGGCCTGCGTAACTCCATCCAATGAAATTTGCTTGACCTTCACGAACCCAGCACTGCATGGCCGCCATACTTCCGTTGAATACCGAGCGTTGTGCAATGTGCACGTATTCATGACTGGTAAGTGAGTTCCAGTGATCATCATTAGTTGGGCGTCCGTTGGGTACATAGACCATTAAGACCGCGTTGCCGTTCTTTGCGTCACCGGGAGCTCCACCGCCGAAGAACCCTGTCGGTTCCAACCGCGCTCGTTCGGCTTTTGCATCGAGCCAACCCGATTCCAATTGTTGAGCAGGTAGAACCTGTTTCATGTAGTTGTACACAAATTGAAAATGTTGAGTTGGGGCAGCGTAGACATCCATCGGTTTTGACGCACTTCGTAAGTTGGTCCACATGCGCACGTTGGTTCGAATGTCGGCAACGATTTGATCTGAGTAGACCTTTTTCAACAGAGGATCAATGGTGAACGTTGCATTAGGTGTGGCTCGAGACGCATGACTCATAAACGATAGAAAATTCGTTCGGGCTCGTTCAGATGTTGGAGAGGCCAATGAAGGTGTGCTTGCCTGTGCACCGGTACTAGATGACGAGAGGCAGATGGTGGTCGCAATGATGAAGGCGAGAACTTTGCGCATTACCGAGTCTTACCCAATTTGGCTCGAGCAGAAGTGTCTATACGTAGCGCCAGTGCCAGAAGGGCAATTGCGGCCACGCCGTCTAGCCACCAATGATTTCCTGTTGCAGAAACTGCAAGCACAGTGAATACGAGGTGCAATGCAAACACCCAACGCCACTTGCTGGTGCTCGCAGAAATGATTCCCAGTGAAACAATTGCCGCCCACCCAACATGAATGGAAGGCATTGCTGCGAATTGGTCAGACACTCCTGTGCCCACTGGGCCATACACCGAGAGGCCGAAACGGGTGGCGAGGTCGACGTAGCCGAGGTCTGGAAGAAACCGCGGCGGCGCCACGCGTATATAACGAATCACTAAACACGCTGCGGTAAGGATGGCGAGTGTACTTCGCCAATGCGGATATGTATTGCGGTGGCGAATGAACAGCCACATCAGAAAAGCCACCATGGCCGGCACATGGAATACGGCGTAATAAAAATTGGTTGAACGAGCGAGCCAATCGAAGTGCAAGACAAAGTGTTGAAGCGAGAGCTCGCTTGGAATGTGCAGGAACTGTTGGAATCGATTGATCTGGTGTGCTCGCTCAATTGCTCCTGTTGGTTTGTCAAGGGGCAGATTCATGACCAGGCGCCACAACATGTAGAGGAACGAAATCAGCCCCAGTTCGGTGCTGGTGACTTGGATTAAGGTCCGCACCCGAGAAACAGGGAAGCGAATTGCTACTTGTGCAACCACATAACTGAAGACCGCAGTAATGGCTGCCTGGTCCCAGGTCACCCATTTCATGTTGGTGTTCACGGCACGACTGTAATGCCGAGCCCTGCTTGTACGGGATTGAGTAAGTGGTCTAATGTACGCAATACGGGAGAGTGTCCGTCAAGCGGACAATCTGTCGGGGGCCCAAACTATTACCACTTACAACCATTGCCAAGGAGACCGCACATGTCTGCAACTGACTCACCAACTCGACTTCACCACACCGCGTATTTGTCGAAAGATCTTGAAGCCACTCGTGCGTTTTACGAAGACCTTGTCGGACTTCCACTTGTTGCAACGTGGTCAGAAACAGACGAACTGTTTGGTGCAGAGCGCGTGTATTGCCACTGCTTCTTCGGGATGCCAGACGGAAGTGCACTTGCATTCTTCCAGTTTGCAAATAAGTCCGATCAAGACTTGTTCGACCCAGAACTCACACCATCGCCATTCCGTCACATTGCACTGAATGTTGCCGCGAAGACACAAGACGAAATTTTTGAACGCCTGCAGAAGGCGCAGTGGAAGCCAGAGGGTACATACGTGCTCGAACACGGCTACTGCCGCTCGTTGTACACCGAAGATCCAAACGGCATGTTGTTGGAGTTCACGGCAGATGCACCTGGTGCTGAAAAGATCAACGCTGCCCGCAAAGTGGATGCCCACGCAACACTCAAGCGTTGGCTTG
>CAITUB010000058.1 GCA_903895515.1 uncultured Acidimicrobium sp.
GCATTTTGCTCAACCATCAAGATTGCAATTCCTTCTGCATTGATGCGCTTGCATTGAATAAATACTTCGTCTTGCAACACAGGAGACAAACCCGCACTCGGTTCATCGAGCAGCAACAACTTTGGTTCCATCATGAGCGCTCGGCCCATTGCAACCATCTGACGCTCGCCTCCCGACAACGATCCTGCACGTTGGTTTGCGCGCTCGCGCAACTTCGGGAACAACGAAGTGACATATTCGAAACGTTCATCAAACACACTTGGCTTGATGAAGCATCCCATTTCCAAGTTTTCGGAGACCGTCAAACTCTGAAACACATTCTGAGTTTGCGGCACATAGCCCACGCCTTGTTCAACAAGTTCGTGCGCCTTCATGCCAGTGATGTCATTGCCCAAAAAGCTGACATTGCCGCCGCGTACTCCACATTGACCAAGAATTGCTTTCAACACCGTGGATTTTCCGGCGCCGTTCGGTCCGATGACTCCAACGAATTCGCCAGCGCGAACTTCTATATTGCAACCATTCAAAATATTTACTTCGGGTACGTAACCAGCCACGAGTTCATCAACAACGAGAATGCGATCATCGGACATTATGCATTCTCCTCTTCAAGTAGCGATTTGCCCTGGTGAGTGCCGAGATACGCCTCGATCACCGCTGGGTTAGACGAAATCTGTTCTGGTGTTCCCTCAGCGATGATGCGACCTTCTGCCATGACCACTACCCAGTCGGATATGTCGTGCACCATGTCCATGTCGTGTTCGACGAACAGCACGGTCATGCCATCGTCACGCAAACCGCGGATGTGTTCGTTCAAACTCTGTTTGAGCGCTGGGTTCACTCCGGCCATCGGTTCGTCAAGCATGACAAGTCGAGGGTTGGTCATGAGCGCCCGGGCCATTTCAAGCAACTTACGTTGTCCGCCGGACAAGGTTCCCGCATATTGATCACGCATATGGTCGAGCTTGAACCGCTTCAACAATTCATCGGCACGACGCTCGATGATTGCTTCTTGTTTGCGATACCGGAACGGAAGCAATCCATTCCACCATTTCTCGCCCATCTGATGCGTTGCCCCAAGTTTCATATTTTCGATGACCGAGAGCTTGGTGAGGCTCTTGGTCAACTGAAACGTGCGCACCATTCCCAAGCTTGCGGTTTTGTGGGCAACAACCTTTTTGAGGTTCTTGCTATCAAACATCCACTCACCCGTATCGGGCGTATCAAAACCGGTGAGCAAGTTGAACAGCGTGGTCTTCCCTGCACCATTTGGCCCGATGAGAGCGGTGATTGATCCGCGCTGAACTTCGAGGTGCTGCACGTCGACAGCTGTTACCCCACCAAAATTTCTACGCACGTTTTCTGCGAGCAGGATCGGGTCTGGCTTCGCTACGCCAGGTGAAGCATTCACCGACGCCAAAGCGGTGCGAGCACGTTGCGCAAGTTCTGAATATGTTCGCTCAGCGTCCATCTAATGCCATCTCTTCTTTGCTGCCGAACACTCCTTGTGGCCTGAATGTCATGAGCAACATGAGTCCAAGTCCAATCAACATGTAGTTCACTGGACCAACCTGTGCTTTCTGAATAATGCCTATTCCAAAGAGGTTGAATGGTTTGTCTTTTGTTAACTCACGCAAGAAATTGTCACTGAACACATACAGACCCCAGAACATCATTGGGCCGATTACTGATCCACGCACCTTTGCAACGCCACCAAGCACCAACGCTGTGAGCACGTAGAAGGTCACGTCGCGGCTGTAGTTGTCTGGCTGCACCGAACCACGGTCGAGGGCAAAGATCATGCCCGAAAACATTCCGACAACACCGCCAATAATGAGCGATTGCATTTTGTAGCTGTACACGTTTTTGCCCAGGCTGCGAACCGCGTCTTCATCTTCGCGAATCGCCTTGACAACCCTTCCCCACGGGCTCTTCATCAACATATATACGAGGAACGAGAAGATAACCACAAGTGACCAACCGATGATCATCGTCCACAGCGAATATCCGCTGTATTGAAATGGACGTATTCCATATTGTGCGCCCGGATCGAATGGGCTCAGACTACGGAAAGATGTACTGAAGCTATTGATGCCGTCACTACCACCGAAGTATTGCTTGAAGCGAACAGAGCGAACGACGAGTCGAACGATTTCTGCTGTTGCAATAGTCACGATGGCCAAATAGTCGGCGCGTAAACGAAGGGTTGGTATACCAACAAGAAGTCCGAGGATGACAACGAGTGCAAGCCCGATGAGAATTCCCCACCACATGCCAACACCGAAATATTGCGACGTCATTCCAAGTCCATATGCGCCGCACGCCATAAATGCTGACTGACCGAAGTTCAACAGTCCCGTATAGCCAAATTGAATGTTGAGACCAATAGCAGCCAACGCGAAGTAAGCAGCGTCAATACCGAAAAAGGCGGCAATGGTGTTTTCAATAATCTTGATGATGTCCATATCAGCCAACCCTCTGCTTGCGTCCGAGAATTCCCTGAGGGCGAACCACAAGCACGATGATCAAGATCAATAGTGCCGGTGCATTTTTTAGTTCTGCTGGAACCACAAGTGAAGCGAGTTCAACAAGCAAACCAACAAGGAAGCCGCCGACAAGCGCACCATAAGCAGAGCCAAGCCCACCCAATGTAATTCCAGCAAACATGAGGAAGATCAGTCCTGAACCCATTTCAAAGCCAACCTGCTCATCCAATCCGCGGAACACACCACCCATTGCCGCGAGCGCACCACCAGCAAACCACACAATGCGAATGATCTTTTGTGTATCAATTCCTGTGGAGGATGCAAGCGATGGATTATCTGAAACAGCGCGAATGGCTTTTCCAGTGCGCGAACGCTGAAGGTATGCCGCAACACCCATCAACACGATGAATGAAATGATGGTGGTGCTGAGATCGCGCATCGTGATGCTGACGGGACCTAGGTGCTTGGCTACCTGCAAGCTGTAATCATCAAGCGGACGTGTGCGACCACCGAATTGGTAGAGATACATGTTGCGCAACATGATCGAAAGGCCAACTGAAACTACGAGTTGCGAGATGAGACCAATTCCTCGTTTGCGCAGTTTTGCAAAAATGACTCCGTTCATCGCAAGACCGAGCACTCCCCCTAATGCAATGACAATTGGAGCGGCAATCAGTAGCGGAATGCCAAGAAGCACGTTGAACCAAAAGGCAATCAAACCACCGAAGGTCACCATCTCGCCGTGGGCGAAATTGGTAAGTCCTGTAGTTCCAAAGATCAAGGACAAGCCGACCGAGCAAATAGCAATAATGAGACCGAGACGAACACCATCTACCAGTCGCTGAGCGATACGGTCCATCAAACTTGCTCCGGACTCGCCAGATGTACCCGCAAAGAACGTAACTCGCTTGGCGTTCGTAGTGAACGCATCCTTAACGATATTGACAACAGTCTTCGTGCCTTCGATGAGCGTTACACCACTAGGCAGAGAAGCAACATCTAGCGTGACAACATAATCATCCTTGGCAGGTACAGGAATGGTGACGCTTCCCACACTGTCAGTTACACCTTCACCAACGGCTACGCCAGCGAGGTTGGTCACTGAAATTTTTACACCAACAACCGGCTTTTTCTCAGAGACTCCGTTGTTGTTCGCTTGATTTTGAACAGAGACAATGATGGAATTATCGGAGTCAGCGGCCTGCGCATTGCCAGGAGCGGAAAACATAAACATCGCTGCCAAGAGAACGGCGAAAGCCCGACCTACAGCAAAGACGCGGGATTTTGAATTGTTGGTGTCGGTCACTTCATCCCCAAACTCTGCTTGCATCTAGTCAAGCACAAGCAGGGTGCTGGCAGGAAGAAATACTGCAAAGGAGCACAGCCATACAGCAATCGACAGTGCAACATGCACTGCCACAAGCGGTGCAGGCACACCCGCGAAGTACTGCACATAGCCAATGAAGCCTTGAGCGCACAGTGCGGCCAACAGGCGCAATAACAACGTTCCCTCGTGCTCCCACCGTGATGCGCTCTTTCTGGCCCGCATGGTCAAAAGAAGAGAAACCAGGACCAGCAACCAAACGGCTGTGGAGTGCATCTGCGTTGCGTGTTTAACACTGATCCCTAGTCGAGTTGCCTGCTCAGAACCCGAATGTGGTCCCGCACCGGATACTACCGTTCCCAAAAACATCACCGTTCCCGCCACGAATATGAGCGCCCAGCGAAGTGACTTATCAACCACAACACGAGACTCCTGGGGCGCAATCTGACGTTCAACTCGCTTCACTAAAACGAAGGCAGAAGAAACCAAGACAATCGACACCAAGAAGTGCGCCATATTCGACCACGGATTCAAACCGGTCAGTACGACGTAAGCGCCGAGCACAACTTGAACAAGCACCCCAACGACCAGAGCGGCAGCATTTGCGGTAATTCGCCTTGATCGCGGCCGCAACAGGATCGAGCTTGAAACAGCCAGGATCACTGAAGCGGCCACAACGCCCGTAAATAGACGATTGATCTGCTCGATCGCCGCATGACCGGTTGAAATATCGACGAATTTGGTGCTGTTGCAATTTGGCCAATCAGAACAACCCAATCCCGAGCCGGTTAGACGGACCAACGATCCAGTCACCACGATGGCATACAAGGATCCAAAGGCCACCCAGGTAACTAATCGGAATCTCTGCAACGAAATCTCTGGACGACGCATCGTCGGCACGCTATCCCTTTTGCCCAAAACCCTGGGTTCGGACGAACTCCAAAGTTGGAAACCTCACATTTTGTGGCTGAAACCCCACAAAAGCCACTATAAAACCACTATGAGCGTTTAGTTCAACATTTTTAGTGATTATTTCCTCAAGTTCCTCTGATTCTGGCCGATCCCTAATGCGGGTCTCACACCAGCAAATCAAGGGAGCAAGTCATGAACTCAGGAATTATTCGCAAGGCAATCGTTGCAGTTGCAGTCTCACTCAGCATCGCGACACTAGCTACGTCGATTTCAGCAACTTCAGTTGCTGCGCAATCCGTAAACGCTAAGTCAGCTTCGCTCCCACAATTGGGCGAATCTGGCCCTGAAGTTACTCGCATGCAACAGGCAATCGTTGCACGTGGATTCACCATCAAGGGTGGAATTGACGGTTCGTTTGGCCCTGCAACCCAAGTTGCATTGAAGTCGTTGCAAAAGGTTGCAGGTTTCGCTGCAACCGGAAATCTTGATGCCAAGACCGCAAAGTTTCTTGGTCTTGTTGATGTGGCTCCTTTGAGCAAGTCAAACTTCCCTACAGTCGGCGCATCTGGCGACGCAGTGTGGTCGTTACAGCAGGCACTCATCAACAATGGTGTTCAGGTGAAGGGTGGAGCCGACGGAAAATTCGGATTGGCTACTTCGATCGCACTTGGAAAGTTTCAGTCATTGAAGGGTCTTGCAGTTACAAAAACTGTTGATGAGTCAACCGCAATTGCTCTCGGTCTACTTGCAGCACCTGTTCAAAAAGCTTCAACGAAAAAGACGGTTGCTGCAGCATCAGCTCCAGTTATTGCTCCTGTTGTTGCGGTCGCAACATCAACAATCACCATTGATTCACTTCCAGTGCGCGGTCAGAAGAGTGACAATGTTCGTGCATTGCAAAATGCATTGATCAACGCGGGAATCGAAGTCAAGGGTGGCGCTGACGGAGTATTCGGCGTAGCTACTTCGGTTTCAATCGGCAAGTTTCAATCAGCTACCGGTCTCAATGTTTCAACCGTGTTGGATGCTCCAACTGCAGCAGCACTTGGTCTTATTCCTTCACTTGCTGAGTTGGGATTGCCAACGCTGCAGGCTTTCCCAGTGCAGGGTCGCTGTGGTTTTACCGACACTTGGGGTGCTGCTCGTGGCGCAGGTCGCAGTCACGAAGGAACAGACATCATCGGTGCTCGTGGCCTTGCGTTGTACGCAGCTATGGACGGAACGATTTCAAAAATGACAACTGGTGGAGTTCTTGGCGGAACTTCACTTCGCTTGACCGCTGCAGATGGAACGTACTTCTACTACGCACACCTTGAAGCATTTGCAGCAAATCTTGCCAACGGACAAGTTGTTCGTGCTGGTCAGATCGTCGGGTACCTCGGTTCAACCGGCGACACCAATACCCCGCACCTGCACTTCGAAGTGCACCCAAAGGGTGGCGCTGCGGTGAACCCTTACCCAATCCTCAAAGCTGTTGATGCTTGCAACGTTACGGAATTGCTCCCGCAGCCGTAATTTTGCAGCCGAACAAATGTTGGGAGAGTTGATGTTGATGTGAGAATCACCATCGGCTCTCCCAACAACTATTTACCGCGTTCGATCCTCATGAGTGAGGTGCTCGACATCGCTTAACCGTTCAAGACTGAAGGCATACCCGTCACCCAATTTGATCGACTTAATGGTGGTTATCGATGCGTGATTGATAATGAATCGCTCCCACTCCCAAGGCGTGGCCGATAGTCCAAGCAAATGGCAAATCAGAACGCTATTTGTCCCTGCATGGGCAAAGAATGCGAACCGCTCACCTGGACGATCAATGTGCCAGACCGGCAATTCATTAGGCAAGCGATGGACTCCATTGCGCTCGAGAAAATCTGTTGCCCCTGAGTGAATTCTTTCTACGAAATTCTTGACCGACTCTCCACCTGCAAGACCGTTCCATCGTTCGTGCGATGAATGCTTGTCACCATCTCGATATGCCTTGATGGTTTCTTCGGCTGGCGCCCCATGCCAAGCGGGCTCTCGGATCTCTTCAAGAAATGGTTCTATCTCCAAGGCTCTACTTTGACGAAATAACGTCGGGTTCGCTGTCAGATGCGTCCTCTGAAGAGGCGAAGCGAAAACATGGTCGAACTTCTCATCGGCTAACCGCTGCCCAAGCAATTCAGCCTGACGGCTACCTCTCTCAGTCAAGGGCGGATTTACGACACTCTTGCCATCTTTGACCCACTCGGGTTCCGCGTGGCGTATTAGAACAATTTCCATTACTGCAATCTACTTCAAAGAGATCGCACACTTCTCGAAACTCGCGTTCAGTGAGGCTTCGTAAACTTCATCGCCCAAGGTTGGATTAATCCTCGCTATGTTCATCATAAGTTCACCTAGACATAATGCTTGTTCGTCGGTAATCGTGATTCCACGCTGGCTTGTGATGAAAAATGCATATGACTTGATCGCGGTCTCCTCGTTATCAAAACCGTAATTAAAGTCGGGCTGAGGATCGATTACAACTGATGTTGAACCGATTGATTGATCATCACCAGGTGTGGCATTGATGCCTTGCGAAATTTGAACTTTGCATTGTTCCGATACGAAACTCCGAAGCGATTCGAGAGACTCGACGTTGTCATTTCGGGACAGATTTTGTAGAGCATTCTGCACGTTTTGATCAGTTTCGGCAACCGTGCCATCCCAATACACATTCTGCAATGCAACTGATAACTCTTCGTACGAACGCATTGTTTGCTCTATGTCTGTCTTCACAGATGAAGGGGCGATGTCATTGATAATTGAAAGCGTCCCCGTCAGTACAGCAACTGTGCTTTGCAATTGACGAGGTGAAGTTGTAGAGAAATTCTCTACTGCAACGCCGGTGGCAACGAGCGATGACTCCAATTCAGCAGCATGCGAACACAATGCCCGCGTCTCCTGGGTTTCACCACAGGCGGCTAGCAGTAAGACAACTGCACTCGCTGAAAACAACTCTCGCCTACGCATTGGTGCTACCACTGGTCGAATTAAGCCATGCTTCATACAACGCTGCGTACTTGCCGCGAGCACCGAGTAACACACTGTGCGAACCATCTTCAACGATTCTTCCATTTTCGAGCATCACCACTCTGTCAGCGCGTGATGCGGTGGACAATCTGTGCGCGATGGAAATTGTCGTTCGACCAAGCGCGAGCCGCTCCAGTGCCCGCGAGATTCGTACTTCGGTAAGCGAGTCAACCGACGATGTAGCTTCATCGAGCACAAGAACATCGGGTTTCACCATCGATGCTCGAACCAATGCAACTAGCTGTCGTTCACCCGCGGAAAGAGAGGATCCTCGCTGGCCAACATGTGTATCTAATCCATTCGGAAGACTTTCCAACCAATCCGACAGTCCTAATTCGTCGAAGGCGGCAGTCATGTCTTGTGGTGTTGCGTGTGGCTCCGCAAAAGCGAGATTATATGAAATGGTGTTGGCAAACAGAAAAGGTTCTTGTGGAACGACGATCAATCGACGTCGTAATTCATCATTCGATACATCCGTGAGTGTGATTCCACCAATTTGAACTCTTCCAATTGTTGGATCAGTCAAACGAGCGATCAGTCGCGCGATAGTTGTTTTGCCTGATCCTGAAGGTCCAACTAGCGCCACATGTTGTCCGGCGGCAATGTGCAGAGAAATGTCGTGCAGTACCGGAGTGTCATCGTCGTCTTCACCCAGACGCGCGCCGTAAGCGAAACTCACTTCTTGTATATCAACAGACAACTTGCCCTGTGGTAATGGTCGAGGGTGTTCAGATTGAGGAGGTCCGATTGGAGTATCCAACACTCCCAATACGCGTCGCAAACCAGCAACTGCGCTTTGTACCTGGTCGATGATCTCAGTGAACTCCGCGATGGGTTCTAGGAATCGATACGTAAGGAATACGAACCCAACAAGAGCGCCCGATGTCAAACCACCTGCTGGGCCGATGAGTAATCCTGTACCTACGACAGCCATTACCGTGAACACCGCAAACACTTCTCCACTCGGAAAGAGAAATGCTCCGATTACACCAGCTCGAACGTTGCTCTTCCTGCGATTACGCATTGACAATGCAACGGTGTCAATCATTGTTTGCTCTGCTCCGTAGGCTCGCAAAGTTTCCGCACCTGCCATAAGTTCAGACACAGTTCCTAAAAAGTCGGCATTGCGCTCTCGCGAAAGATTATGCGCGCTCACTAGTCGCGACTGAACATAGCGCAGCACGAAAACGAGGGGTGCACTGGTAACGAATGCGACTAGCGCCAATCTCCAGTCATAAGCGAGCATGACTGCGGCTACAGCAAACATCTGCGATCCATCGAGCAGCAACCCAAGTCCGCCCCACGAGAAGAATTGTGTGAGCGTTTCAATATCACTGGTTACACGCGAAACTAATGCTCCACGCTTTTCATTATTGTGCTCTTCAAGACTGAGCCTGTGAATGTGATCAAATAATTGCGATCGTAAAGAAAATAACCCGTGCTCGGCTCTAGTGCCGAGCCGTTTTGTTGCTTCCCGCAGACAGAACGATGACAGCACCACGCACACAGCACCAACACCGCACAGTCGAATGATGTAGGACACATCTACTCGTCCAGGTTGCAATCCGTGATCAATTGATTGCTGAATGAGAATCGGAATGACTAAACGAGCTCCGGTTCCGAACAGCGCGAGCAAGAACGTCAGACCAATTCCGCTTTTTAGCGCGGGAGCAACAGTGACACCTCTTCCAATAATGCGCGCAGAAGGAAACCGCTGTTCGGTGTCCATGCTCATGAAGCTTTCCGATCTATCTCAAACGACATCATTAAATTCTTATATGGCGTACTAGTCAGCATGAGCTCATCATGTGTCGAGAGATCATGCACTACGCCAGAGTGAATGAACAAGACATAGTCGGCAATCTTTATCGTGGTCGGTCGAGATGCAACGATGATGGTCGTCGTAGTTTCTGACAGCGAGGCAAGACGATCAATCACTGTTGATTCAGTCGTCGGATCGAGGGCGCTAGTTGTGTCATCCAACAGCAACGTCTGCCGTCCGCTGGCAATTGCCCGCGCAAGTGCGATTCGCTGCCGCTGTCCTCCGCTCAAACTGATGCCACGTTCGCCGACGATGGTGTCGATGCCATTATCAAGTTCTGACACGAATTCTTCGCTTACTGATGCCCAAAGGGCACGGGCAATATCTGTTATCGGCAGTGACTTACCGAGTGTCAGATTGAACTGCAAGGAACCCGAGAACAAAAACGGTTCCTGAAACACAAGCGCTGATCCGCCTTCAGTGACATGTACTGAGCCCGTCCGTGCATTGATCAATCCTGCGATCATCTTGAGAAGGGTTGACTTCCCTGAACCCGTTTCACCCACTACCGCAACAATCGAGCCAACAGGAATCGTGAAGGTGACATCCGTGAATATGGGTTCAGAATCGTCTGCGTACGAGAAGCTCGCACTTCTTACCTCAACAGCAGATTTGGAGCCAACAGGCAACAGGTTGACTGTTGGCTGAGGCTCTAAGGGTTCATCCAGGATCTCCCTCACGCGCTTGAAACCACTGGATGAATGTGGTATTTCGCTGAGTAAGTAACCGATGATGCGAAGAGGAAATACCAGCAACGTGAACAGATAGATGAAACTTGACAACTCACCGATGGTGAGGGACCCACTGCGCACTCGAACTGCACCGTAAGCAATTAAGGACACGTTGACCAGTGAAGGCGTACCGTCGACTAAGGCTTCAAATATCGCTCGTGCATTAACAGCACGAATTCGAGCATCCTTCAGTTTCGATGAAATGGTTGCTAGTCGCACATGCTCACGATCTTCCGCACCAAAGGCCTTCACCACCATCACACCATCAAAACTCTCGTGAACTGCTTCGGACAAGTCCCCCAAAGCCTTTTGAGCGGAATCGAAATGACGATCAATACGACGCTGGTATCCAAGGTTTAAACCAAAGAGCAGCGGAATGACAGTGACTGCCAACAGGCCAAGCGGCACATCAATGACCACTAACCAAATACTGGTCAAGCCAACAAGAAGCACTACAGAAGTGCTGAACGGCAAAGGCCCGAGCACTGATGCCGCCGTATCAGAGTCAACTCCGATGCGAGCAACGAGGTCTCCAGTCATATGACGCTGATGCCACCTGGATGGTTGGCTCATGACGTGGCGAATGAGCTGTGTCGATAGCGACTCAGAGGTAGACCAGTGCGAGATTCCAGCATATGAACGACGAATAACCACGCCTACCGCCCGCAAAAGGCCAATGCCTACAACGATGATTGAAGCGATCAAGAACGTGTGGCGATCGATCAAATTCAACTGATAGCGCGGAATGATCACATGATCCACTACGTATCCAAGTCCAAAACTGGATGCAACGGTACAAACTGCGTAAACGGATGCTCCAGCAACAGCGATCAAAAATGGCTTCGGATGAAACTTCAGCAGCTGACGTAGCAGCGATATCGCTAATCGGAGTCGAGACGGTTCCACTGGTGCAACTCTACTTCGCCATCAAACATGCGAAAGAGAAAGACAACAATGGTGAAGTACTATTCACGCTGTGACCTCCCCTGTTTCAAATGCACGCACGACTCGTGAAAAATTATCCCGGCTAACGGCTCGAACGGTGATTGGTACCTGCATCATCGGTTTGCTCGCGATGTGGATTTATGCATTTGGATTTGCCTCAAAAGAGTCGGTAAATAAAATTTCAGATTTGGCGTGGACTGCTCGTGCTGAAGATATTTGCAGTCAAGCATTGACGCAAAGACTCGCGCTAGCCGACCTTCGGCAGATTTCAGATGCGGGCGCCAATGCGTTAGCCGAGCGAGCAGCACTGATCGATAAAGCGACCGACACGCTTGATAACGCCATTAACTCGATATCGGCAGTCGAACCAACCGACCCTAAAGGTAAGGCAATTGTGCCGCTGTGGATAGCTGACTACAAGCAGTTGATTAAAGACCGCCGGGAGTACGCAAATCAGTTGCGAACTGGAATCAACAATTCGTTTGCTGAGTCCATGTTTGAAGGTTTACCGATTAGCGAAAAGATATCTACCTTCGCTGCCGATAATCGCATGTCTTCCTGCAAAGTTCCAATGGACTTATCTATCTAAATTCGTCAGCTGGCACCCAACCACTTGCTTCCGAATAGCGCTTGACAACACGCGCAGGTGAACCAACAGCAACGCAGTAGTCGGGCACATCACCATTGACAACTGAATTTGCACCAATTGCGACATGCTTACCGATGTGGGCCCCCGGCAGGATCACACTTCCAGCACCGATCCAGGATCCTTCACCGATGACCACCATCTTCTCGGGCTGAGTCTGCATCGAGATGGGGACATCAACTCGCTCGTATCCGTGATTCTGATCGGTGATGTACACATGGTGTCCTGTCCATACGTCATCGCCAATGTCTATTCCCAAGTGACCAACAATTCCGCTACCACGACCGATAAGACATCGATCGCCTATTCGAACCACCGGATTCGTCAGGCAAACCTGTCCCGGAACCATTCCCGCCGATAGCGCAACATGTGTTCCGATCATGGTGTTGGCACCTATATGTATGTATTGCTCATTAAAAATGGTTGTTTGTGGAAAACAAATAATGCTGTTCTTCCCAAATGCTCCAAATCGCTTCCCTCTCACTGTTTCAGGACCTATTGACCCATGAAGCGAAAGCCAATCCCAAATAGCGTGCGTGACCCGCTCCTTCAACCGCAGGGTCAATGCAGAAATCATGATCTGCAATCTAATCGGTAGCCTGATTTCGTGACTGAAGCGTTATCGCGACCTCGCATCACCGTGCCCATGGTGATGGCCAACAAGGGTTCAGCGCAACCATTAACCATGATCACGGCCTACGACGCAACTTTTGCGCGCATTGTCGATGAGTCTGGGGTGGACATGATCCTCGTTGGAGACTCAGTCGGATCCGTTGTGCAAGGAGTGGCAAACACCATTCCCGTCACCTTGGAGGAAATGGAATACCACGTGAAATTGGTCGCGCGTGCGAACCCTCGGGCGTTGATAGTTGGGGACCTCCCATTTGGTTCATATCAAGTCCATACCGAACAGGCGGTACGAAGCGCAATCAGACTGGTGAAGGCAGGTGCCTCAGCGGTGAAGCTTGAAGGCGGCACCACGATGACCGACACCATTGCGGCAATTTCTCGCGTAGACATTCCCGTGATGGGCCATATCGGACTCACACCGCAGAGTTACCACCGAATGGGTGGACACCGCGTTCAAGGACGTGTTGATGGACATGAGGCGGGCGGGCGTGAACGCCTGCTCGAAGACGCTCAATCAGTCGAGCAATCAGGAGCTTTCGCCATCGTTATTGAAGGTGTTCCACGCGACCTTGCAAAGGAAATTACGAACACAGTATCCATTCCCACTATTGGCATCGGAGCTGGACCTGATTGCGATGGACAAGTGCTTGTACTCCATGACATCTTGGGACTCTCACAAAACACGCTCAAATTCACACGCAGGTATGCCGACGTTCGCTCGACAAGTATCGATGCATGCAAGCAATTCGTTACTGATGTACGAAATGGGTCGTGGCCAGACGATGACCACTCTTTTCACTGACATTCAACAATTCACCACGTGGCGGAATGAGATTCCTAAGCATGACACCGTTGGTTTTGTCCCAACAATGGGGGCCCTCCACGGTGGCCATATCAGCCTCATGCAACGAGCTCGGTCTGAATGCGATCACGTTGTAGTCAGCATCTACGTCAATGCACTGCAGTTCAATTCACTGAACGACTTCTCGAAGTACCCTCGCACCGAATCTGTTGATTTCGAACTGTGTGCACAAGTTGGCGTCGATTCTGTTTTAGTACCTCTTCAGTCCGACATGTTTATATCCGATTCACCCAACTTGCTGTCTCCATCTAAGGAGGCTGAAGCGTTCGAAGGCACAGATCGTCCTGGACATTTTTCGGGTGTGATAACTGTCGTTGACCGACTGTTTGCGGTTGTTCAACCAACAGCTGCCTACTTCGGATTGAAGGATTACC
>CAITUB010000059.1 GCA_903895515.1 uncultured Acidimicrobium sp.
GCAATTCTTGGAGCAAGCCTCGCCAATGCCCACGCTGTCGCCAGCGAGCGCGGACTTCCGTTGTACAAGTCAATTGGTGGCGAAGCAGCATGTGTGCTTCCAGTACCAATGATGAACGTGTTGAATGGTGGCGCACATGCCGACAACAACGTGGACTTGCAAGAGTTCATGGTAATGCCAATTGGCGCAACATCATTTTCAGAAGCGTTGCGTTGGGGCGTCGAGACGTATCACACGTTGAAGTCCATTTTGCATAAACGAAAAATGGCAACGGCAGTTGGCGACGAAGGTGGATTTGCGCCAAACCTTGCAAGCAACGAAGAAGCAATTTCAATCTTGGTGGAAGCAATTGAAGCTGCTGGCTTCACACCTGGCAAAGACATTTCCATCGCACTTGACCCGGCAATGAGTGAGTTGTTTAAAGATGGCAAGTATCACTTGTCAGGTGAAGGAAAAGTGTTGACGAGCGACGAACTCGCCTCGTGGTGGGACATGCTTGCGAGCAAATATCCAATCGTGTCTATTGAAGACGGAATGGCAGAAGACGACTGGGCCGGATGGTCCACGCTCACACAAAAACTTGGCAGCAAGATTCAACTTGTTGGCGACGATCTATTCGTCACCAATGTTTCGCGCCTGCAGCGCGGCATTACCGAACACGTTGCCAACAGCGTGCTCGTAAAGGTGAACCAAATTGGCACGCTGACCGAAACGCTGAACACCATTGCGCTTGCTACGAGCAACAACTACACCAGTGTCATGAGCCACCGCAGCGGAGAAACCGAAGACGCCACCATTGCCGATCTTGCAGTGGCAACAAACTGCGGTCAGATTAAAACCGGAGCCCCTGCCCGCAGCGACCGTGTTGCCAAATACAACCAATTGCTCCGAATCGAACAAGAGCTCGGATCGAAAGCCCAATTCATGGGCAGGGCTGCACTCGCACCACGCAAATAGCCAGCCGAACAATGGAGATGACGCAATTGCGTCATCGCTGAAGGCCAGAATAGAGGGATGGCAACCACCGAGATTCGACTCGTTCGCAGTCGCAAACTCCGTGTGGCCAGCACCCCGCTCGCAATTGCTGTCATCGTTGCACTCGTGGTTGCCATGTCGGTGTTTCCCGTTCGGTCGTACATCAACCAGCGCAATCTCATCGCACAAAAAGAAATTGAATTCGCCCAGTACGAAGACGTCATTGAAAACTTGCAAGACCAGGTGACCTACCTAAAAACAGAGGCCGGTCTGCAGGACGCCATTCGCACCCAACTTGGGTACCTGCGCTTCAATGAGCGCCGTCTGCCAATGATGGACATGCCTGCCCTCTCTACGGCCCTCCCCGAGCGCTGGCCGTACACCATTGTTTCCACCATGTTGTTGGTGCGCAGTCTCGAGTCTGCGAAAAAGGCTGCCCAGGGCGAAATTTCCCTACAGCCGTTTACCCCCTAACCTGTCCTGAGACAAATCGTTAGGAGATTTTGTGGCTGGAAGCATTCTTGGTAACCGCGTACTTCGTAAAGAAGATCCGAAGTTCCTCACAACAGGTGGCGTGTACGTAGACGACCTGAACAGTGAACCGCTTCTTGTCGGTGCACTTCACGCAACGTTTGTTCGTTCAACTGTTGCACACGCCAACATCACGAGCATCGATGTTTCTGATGCGCTTGCATCTCCTGGAGTTGTAGCTATTTACACTGCGGCCGACTTAGACCTTCAAC
>CAITUB010000060.1 GCA_903895515.1 uncultured Acidimicrobium sp.
CGACCAGGACGAGTAATACATCTTCAACGGCTGCCACGGCTCGCCTGCTTCCGGATACCACTCGTCGTCTGCCGCGCGATCGAAGGCAACAATGCTGATGTCGTGCACCTTCACGTGGTCGGGGAGCGGATAGCCGCGTTGATCGTCGTTGTAGGTAACCAACACATGCGGACGCTCGCGGCGAATGATGCGCACCAAACGGCCCACTGCTTCATCGATGTCGGCCATGTGAAAACAATCGGGGTGATTATTCGCTGGGCTGTCCAACATTCCTGAATCGCGATAGCCAAGCATTTCCACATGATGGAAACCAATAACTTCTGCGGCCTTTTCTAATTCTGCTGGGCGAAGCTGTGCAAGCAATTGTTTTTCAGCTTCACCTTCCAACCCATGAAAAGGTTGGCCTGGCTCTTTCATTGCAGGGTTTGCAACATCGCCTTCTTCGCCGCCCGTGCAACACACCAACACCGTGCGCACTCCTTGCGCGCCGTACATGGCCATGGTTGGCGCACCCTTTGACGCTTCGTCGTCGGGGTGTGCATGCACGGTAAGCACGCAGAGTTGTTCGTTTGGTTGCAACACGACATGCAGGTTAGTACTGCATGTCGTAACCTTCATTTGTGACACGTTTTTCGGGAAAAATTTATGGCGCAGCAGCAATTGTTGGAGTGAGCGCCCTACTGCTCGCTTCGTGTTCGCGAGATGGTCGCGACATGAAGCCACCAACTGCCGACCAAACCGAAACCATTGCAATTGCCACCACCATTGCCGAATCGGTTGCACCTGTTCAGGAATTCACCATTGCGGCGCCGTGGGAAGAAGGCGGTCCCATCGATGCACAATTCACCTGCGATGGTTCGAAACTGTCGCCAAGCTTCGACATCGCCGGCTTGCCAGAAGGCACCGTTACCTGGGGCCTTTCCATCGTTGACCAAACGGCTTCCGACGCGGTGCACTGGGTGGCCTCCAACATTGACCCCGCAATCACCCACGTAGATGCGGGAGTGGTACCAGCAGGAGCCGTGCAATCGCTGAATCGCGTGAACAAGGTTGGCTACGCATCTCCATGCCCGAAGGCAGGCGAACCGCACACCTTCGTACTCACCGTGTATGCCGTTTCGCAACAACTGGAAGTGACCGACGGAATGGACGGCGAAACCATGCTGACTTCGCTTGAAGCAGGATCGCTTGGCATCACGTCAATCACCTTTACTGTCACCCGATAAACCCCCGATTAGCCATATTGGTAAAGGGCAACCTGTCAAGATGGTGTCATTGACCAATCAGCCGCCTCCCTCCCAATAGGGGTATTTAAGACCGACATTGATGGTCGGTTGACGACGGCGAATGAGACGTTCCGTGCACTCGCACTCGGTGGCGCAAGTTTCACTCCAGGCGTTGCGCCGTGGGTGAATGCACAACCAACCGATCGCGCATTTGCCGAAGAAGCATGGCAACGTTCGCGCGAAACCGGATCTGCATTTGGCATTGAATTCAAATTGTGGAAACCAGACGGTGAAGTGTTTTGGCTCAACATTTCTACGCAACCAATTCTTGGTGCGAAAAAAGAGATCACCGGATTTGTTGGCACCGCGCACGATGTAACTGAAGCAGTAAATCGCCGAGTGCTGAGCAATCAGTTGATTGGTTTGCTCGACAGCAGTGCAGACGCAGTGATTGTGTTTGACCCGCGTGGCAACCTGTTGTTCAGCAACGATGGAGCACGAAACCTGATTGGCGTGAGCGAACAATCACCAGCAAGTGATGCCGCAACACAAATGTTCATTCAGGCCATTCGCGATCAAGTACCACGCGAAGTGATTAACTCGCCTGCCAACAACAAATGGGAAGGCGAACTTGGCTTCCGCAGCCCCGACGGCATTATGCGCACCATGACTTTGGTGTTGCAGATTGTGCGTGAAGCAGACGGAACCGTTCAGCACTACTCCGTAATTGCTCGCGACATCACTGAAGCCAAGCAATTGCAAGACGAATTGAACTACCAGGCAACGCACGACGCATTGACCGGGTTGCCAAACCGCGTGTTGTTCTTGCGTAAATTGTCTGAAGCACTTGAACGCAGCGTGACCACCAAACGCGGTGTGTCGGTGATGTTTGTGGACTTGGACAAGTTGAAAGACGTAAACGACAACATTGGTCACAACGTTGGTGACCAGTTGTTGAACTCCATTGCCAAGCGGTTGGTGAGCGCCACTCGCCCAAGCGACTTGGTTGCCCGCATTGGTGGAGACGAATTTGTTGTGTTGTGCGATGGCCTAGGCGATGAACACATTGCTATGGACGTTGCAGAACGCGTGCGCCAAGGAATTACCGGCCAAGTCATTTTGCAAGGCGTTGAAATCTTTACCAGCGGAAGCATTGGTATTGCCATGGCAACACCTGCGCTACTTGCCGAAGAAGCACCAGCAGATGCAGCGGTAACGCTGTTGCGCAATGCCGACACCGCCATGTATCGCGCGAAACAACGCGGTCGCGGTCGATGCGAAATGTATTCCGATGAAATGCGCAAGAGCGCAAAAGATCGCGTCATGCTTTCCGCCGAACTTGAGCGCGCATTGGCCAAGCGCGAATTGTTTGTGGTGTATCAGCCAGTCGTTTCAACACATACCGGCCGCATGGCTGGCGTTGAAGCGTTGTTGCGTTGGAATCACCCAGAGCGCGGCGTGCTTACTCCACCAGTGTTCCTCGAACTCGCTGAAGAGTCTGGTTCAATTGGGCCAATTGGTGACTGGGTTGTTCGTCAGGCGTGCACCGATGCACGCAAGTGGATGGACGAAGGAATTGTTGAACGTTCGTTCATGGTGCATGTGAACGTTTCAACGCGCCAACTGAGCGAAGCAGCATTCGTTGAACGCGTGATGGGAACGTTGCGCGAAACCAATGTTGATGCTGCACACTTGACGCTTGAAATTACCGAGAAGACCATGTTGAACGACAACCCTGCCATCATGCGCACGCTGAATGCGCTGAAGCGTCTTGGCGTAAAACTTGCACTCGATGACTTTGGAACGGGTTATGCATCGCTTGCCTACTTGCGTGACTTCCCTGCCGACTTCTTGAAGCTTGACGGCACGTTGGTGCGCGATATTGGCCAACACGGTGGCGACGACCCAATTGTTCGCTCCATCATTCAGCTTGCACACTCATTGAACATGAGCGTTGTTGCCGAATGGGTTTCAACCGAAGATCAAAAGCAGCGCCTGAAGTTGTTGGGTTGCGATTTCATGCAGGGCAACAAAGTTGCCGAAGCAGTTGAAGCTGAAGCTTTAGGGGTTCAGTTGCGGTCGCGGACCAGTTCCGTTGAAGAACGCAATTAGTTCGTCTGCGCCTTTACCCAATCGCAACACCGAATTACTTCCCACCGTGTCGCCGTACACGTCGAGTGGAAGTGATGCAATGTTTCCTCCTGCAGCAGGACGCATTTTCTTCGCAAACTCAATGAGGTCGAGGTTATTGTCCACAATGACCGCCGAAAGCCCACCTTTCAGCACACTGCCCGCCTTAAACGGATTGCCGGAAACGCCAATTACTGCGCTCTTTGCAAGCGCTTGAACAAACCCGCGTTGGCGAGTTGAGCGGCCGATGTCGGATGTGCCGTCCAGTTGCCATTCGCCGTCAACCTTTTGTTCGAAGTAACGACTGCGCGCATAGGCAAGCCCTTCAACGCCATCGAGCGTGGTGCAACCAGCCTTCATAAACAAACCAGTGTGCTTGTCGCGCGATGGGTACTCAACACATACATTCACTCCACCAACTGCTTCGACAATGCGCTTAAACC
>CAITUB010000061.1 GCA_903895515.1 uncultured Acidimicrobium sp.
AGCATGAAACGGTTTCCAGACAACACTTGCAGCGTTGCAGCCATTTTTGCGGTGAGTGCCGGGTTGCGGTATCCCTGACCAAGCACGTGATGACAGAGCAGCACATTTGGGAACTTTGCAGCAAGCCACGTGAGTGTTGTCCAGGCTTCCATGAATGGATCGGTAGGCGAGTCGAACCCGTAGAAGTGATCCGCGATCCAAAGCGAATCGAAGTGTTGCAGCGCTGTTGGAAGGATGTGCTGTTCTTGAAACATCACGATGGGCTCGAAGTCGCTCCACTTGTTGCCAATAACGGGCGACAACCACCCAAACTTCACCGATTCGCTCATGGGCAAACACTAATTCGCGGTCAAGTAGATTTCGCTAGTGGCAAATATTGACGATGTTGGAAGACCAGAACCAGATCCTGCAGTAAATGAGGTTGAAACCCTGCGAGGTTTTCTGAATTACCAGCGTGCGACGTTGAAATGGAAATGTGCAGGGCTAGAGCGTTCCCAAATGAATGTTGCGGTTGCGAAGTCAACCATCACACTTGGTGGGCTGCTGAAGCACATGACCTTTGTGGAAAACGAGTGGTTCTGGCGCTGGGTAGGCGACAACGATCGTTTGGAACCATGGCTATCTGCAGATTTTGCCGTCGAGCCTGATTGGGAATTTACTTCTGCAGCTAACGAACCTGTCGAAACGTTGACGAGTAATTGGCTCGCATCATGTGAGCTTTCAGAGTCGGTTCTCGATGTGTGTTTGGAAGTTGGCGGATTGGATCAACTCGCAAAGCGCAAGTGGCCAAGCGGTGAATCTCCCAGTTTGCGTTGGATCCTGGTGCACATGATTGAAGAGTACGCGCGACACAACGGCCATGCAGACTTCATTCGCGAATCAATTGACGGCGAAACCGGGGAGTAAGAAGATGTGGTGGGAGTGACCCCACCACATCATTAACTATTTCTGGAAGATTCCGCTGGTAGAGATAATTACTTTCGGGGTGATTGCACGCGGTGTGAGTTGTTGATCAACCTTCAGCGCTTTGTTGGTGTCAACCTTGACCTCGATGTTTTCTGTGTACATCTCGAGTACCTTGCCGGTGCTTGAAAGTGCATACACCGAAAGCGTGTACGTGCCAACTGACAAGTTGCGAGTATTCCACGTGCTGAGCTTCAGCGGAGCAGATGCCTTTACGGATCCTTGTCGGAATACTCGACCATTCTTTGTCGCGATCACGAACTTGTAGCGACTAATTGGGTTTACCGAGTAGCGAGGAACTTCCGCGCTGAACGACATTCCAGTCTTTGTCAACTCAATCTTCACTTCGGTGATAATCCTGGCCACAGCAGATCCACGACTTGGCAGAGCAATCGGTGGGGCAGCTGCAATGGTCGTTGAAGACTTCGCAACTGTTGATTTTGTCTCTGGCTCAGGTTCTGGTTCTCCGCCACCGCCTCCGCCTCCGCCACCACCAGGATTTGTCGTGACAGGAATATAGATAGTGGTGGTTGGTGAGATGGTTGTTGTCGGTGCAATTGTGGTCACTGGTGAGATGGTGGTCTCAGGAGCAATCGTGGTTGTCGATGTGGTGGTCGTGGTTCCCGGAGTCGGAGGAGGACCAGGAACATCGGGCACACAATTAATAGGTGCGGCTGCGGTTGTCCACACATTGAGGAATGTCAATGCGCCGCCAAAGCCGGAATCGGTTCCGTGGTTCATTGCACGGCCCTGATCCATGAGCGAGTACTGCTGGCCCATCGTTGCGCATTCTGAAATGGCAAGTGAGATGTCAGCAGTTTCGCCAGGCCCAACAAGTGGTGCAACAAATCTTTGAGCATTGGTGTAGAGCGAAGCATTACGTGCTAACAGGGTTTGCTGCATTCCGAGGAGTCCCATGGTTTTGTCAGACACTCCCGCATTTACAGAGCGAATAAGAACGTTGTCTGTTGGACGCACGTTGATGAGGTCGGTGTCTGGGTATGCCTTACCGTTGATCAGGTGGTACACCTGTCGAGCAGAGCCATCAGGATTGCGAGCTTGGCCGAAATAGCCCATGTCGAATACTGCAGGGTTTGCCGCAAATTCGGCGTCAATGTCGGTTGTAGCGACAACTGCTTCATCTGCGTAGGTGACGGCTGGGTCATAGGCGCACATTCCAGTTGTGCAATCTGCTGGAACAACAATGAGTACGCCTACAAGACCCATGGCAATTTGGCGAGGCGCCGAAGCATTGGTTCCCGGTTCGTAAATCATGGTGCCCAATTTGTCGGCTGTCACCGTGTAGGAAGTACCGCTACCAGCAACAGAAGATGTGGCGAGGCTCGGAAAAGACAATGACGTGCTTGTTGGCAGGCCTTCTGAGAAGCTGACATGAATAACTGTTCCAAGTTTCACCTTGATGGTTGAAGCTGCTGAACCGGCAAGGCCAACATATGGTGTGTTCACTCCATAGCCATAAAAAGGTACATCTACTGATCCCCCAACAGCGGTGACATCTTTAATCTTCACTACGCCGGTACCGGCATGCAGATTGATGGTGCAGTCAAGCGTTGGGCATGTAAGTGGAATCGTCGGAAATTCAGGTGCGCGATAGATGGTCAGTGTGTAGGTGTTTGAAACCGTTGTGTCTGGGGAAACGACAGTGATGACAGCATTTGTCGCGCCAACTTTGAGTTCTATCGAGCTAGAAGCCGTCGCAGAAGTAAGCGGAGTAGCGGTTCCACCGTCAACCGCGATGGTCATGGACGCATCTGGTTGAGAAGTGGCAGCAGAAATCGTCGTTGCTGAAGTGGTGTTGTCAACTGCGGCCGTATAGGCGACTGTTGCAGGAAGGAACACAGGACTAAGCGAACCAATTGCTGAACCAGAAATCGAACTTAACGTTGCATCGGTTGGGTCAACGGCCGCTATTCCGATGGAACCGCCTCGATCTACAACAACTGAATAAGTTGCAGTGGTCACGCCGTCTTGGTTAGTGACGAGAATGTCAATGGTGTTCGATCCTGCAGCGATGTCAAATGTTGCGCTTCCAGAACCAGCTGATGCCGCGGTGTACGTGCCACCGGCAATGCGGAACTGAATTGAAGACGCAGGCAACGTTGCTGTTGCACTTACGGTTGTAGATGTTGTCTCAACTGCCGTTGCTGACGCGTACGAAGTTGTGCCAGCTGCGAAGGTTGGTGCGATCGCACCCGTTGATACTGAAATTGCAGACAATGTCGTCTCCGTGGCTGCACTAACGACAGTTGTACCAGTCGTAAGTACAGCAAAAGCTGCTATTGCGGCAACGAAGAATTTTGCGATGTGTTTCATGGTTCGATTCGTTTCGTTTGTTGAAGTAGTCATTAGTTGCACTTCAAGTTCATTCGGGTTTGTAAAGCAGCAGGAGGCTCAACTTTGATGAGCGTCATCATTCCGCCGAACGTGATGCCGTAGTTGGTTACCTGTGTGAGGTCGTGGTTGTGAGCTACGTGGTAGTACTCGCCGCACTGGCTCTTGGTAAGAACGCCAGGGTTGAGTAGTCCTTCGGAACCTAGATATGGCGAACCACTCCAATAGCTTCCTTGGTTCAGGTTTGGACCATTTGGTTGTGCGACAGGAACTCGGAAGCCGTTGACATCGTCGTAGCTTTCTTCGTTGGTCCAACGGAATGTTGCGTCAACACTGCCGCCAGGGTTGATCAGAATGTTGAATTTCTCTTCGGTGTTGTCATTAACTACTCCGGCAGTAGAGCCCTTCATCAATGCTCCATCTTGTGCAATGACGTGCTCGTGGTTCGAGTGTGGGTGGAAGTCGTAGGCAGCGTTGCCAACGTTGATGTAACGAAGCAAGGCATCCAAAGCGTTCACATGAACATCCCAAGGCTGCACGTGTGCCATCGCGCCGTATGGCTGCCAAGGCATCCATGGGGCGTTGTTCGGTGCAAGAGTGTCGGGCATAGAACGACCGTTGATCATGAAGTAGTGAGCTTCGTAACCAATTGGATATGAGTTCCAATTCAGACTTGCGAGATCGCCTGCAGTAAATGCCTGCTCCATAAATGTGTGAATAGCTGGATCAATTTCTGAAAGGATCAAAATGTTTTCGCCGTCAACTGCACCGTCATAAATTGCTAGCGGGTCGCACTTTGCTGGGTTGTTAATGCTTGGGTATGCGCACTTTGCATTTGACGCAAGAGTTGCGGCTTCGCCTGCAGACATTCCTGCGTCTGCATTGGTGAGTTGCGAGGCTGTCCCGTCGTAATACGGAATATTCAGAACATCATCTGCTGTAACGGAAATTCCCGCTGGTCGAACAACGATTGCTCCGAATAAGCCCATTTGAACTTGTAACTGTGGGTCCGTGCCGCTCTGGTAAACGTAGGTTCCCGCGTTGTTGGCTTTGAATCGGTAGGTGATTGAACTACCCGGAGCAGCTTGCGGAACAAGTGAAATCATTGCACCTGTTGCGTCGAATACCGGGCCAACTGCTCCAGAACTGATTCCGTCGTTGTAGGTCACATTGGTGAAACCTGGCAATTGAATCGAAGTTGCAACAGGCAATTGATTCGTCAACGTGATGTCAATGACTTCACCCGTGTTTGCACACAAGATTGGTCCAGGAAGTTGGAACCCATTGCCCATTACGCCATAGCTCCAGTCGTAGATGGAGTTTCCGTCTGGTTCGCTGGTGTAGCCATCGGTTGCAACCAAGTTGAATGTGCGATAGCCACCGACGATGGTTCCATTGGTACAGAGCATTCCTTCGCTCTCTGCAGCAAATGCAGCATTGGTCTTTGGGGAAATGGGGACAAGTGTGGCCAAGGCAATGCAGAACAATGCCAATACCAACACCATTGGTGAACGCTTTGAGGTGAGTTTCATGTTGTGGTCCTTAGATCTGTACCGAAATTGGAGTGCTGTATACACCGGCTGAATCCTGGGCAAGTACCCAGTAGTAATGCTTGTTACTTGAATTTCTGCCCGAGCTGGCTACTTGCACGTTGAATGCGTATGGTCCGTTGCCGCTAAACGGAACCTGATTCCACGATGCGTGACCTGCAAGAGGTGCGGCAGAAAGTGGTGAATCCTTTGTTGCCTGCACATACCAAATGTTTGCGAGGTAAGCCTGAGTATCGGTGGTGATGGTTCCCGAAATGAATCGACCGCCATTATTTCCGGTTGTGCGATTTGCACGCACAGAAATGCCGAGACCCGCATGCTTAGCTACGACTGGAAATTCTCCCGCCCAAGGCTGTTCGCCAGCCCAACCATTTGGCTTGAGTTGCGAACTGAGATTGTCGTACACACGAATTTCGCTGCGTTGACCACCGACCCAGTTGTTACTGCCGTCATCGCTACCCGCATATTGCGAAAGTCCACGGTTGTAGAACGGATACGTTCCTGCTACAAGGGGTGCCTTAAAGAACACGTCACGACTTTCTCCTGGTCCAATTTGCACACTGTCGGTTTTGGTGCGCTGCGCGCTGTCAGGAACAAATCGAGCGTCACGACCCAGAACGTCAACTTCGAGACCAGGGAATTGAATGGTGTGGTTTTGGAAGCCAAGGTTGACCAGACGAATAAGAATGCGCTCGCCAACTTCTGCCTGCACGACAGAGCTAAGCGGGTTACTTAACAAACGGGATGCATCTGCGCTTGGATCGGAGTTGGTGGTGAGAACCGAATTTCCTGCGCCATCAATTCCGCCATCGGCTTGAACAAGAAGCTGTCCGTTTGCATCGCGCACTCCGTTTGGCTGCAATGTGTCTGGGTATGAACGCCCGTTCATTGTCCAGAAATCGGCATGGAAGTCCGACCAGTCGGTTGCTTGCACGTGTGCGTCGTTGAAGTGAGCACGCGTATCAATTTCGCCAAGCAGAATCGAAAATTCGCGGTCATATACCGACTCGCCAAGGAGGTCGCCGTCAGCGACTCCGTACGCCTTCTGTGTATACAAGCCACTGCCAAGGTTCACGCGGTCGGCTGGGTCTGGTTTAACAAACACAATTCCTTGCATGCCCATGGTTACGTGCTCAACGTCTTCGAAGTGGCAGTGGTACATGTAAGTGCCTGAGTCGTGCGGGCGATACACATAAGTGAAGTCGTGGTCAATGGTTACTGAGATTGAGCTTTCCGGTACTCCGTCGTAGAACGGAATCGCATTGCGGAAACCGTGCCAGTGAAGCGTGTGGCCGTCCACCAAGTCTGGACGCATTTGTAGGCCCAAGTTGGTGAGCGTGATCCACAGCTCATCACCAACTGTTGAGTAGATGATTGGAGCGCAAAATTGCGAATGCCCCTTTCGGGCAGCAACTTGAGTGCGGTCT
The DNA here is from genome assembly GCA_903895515.1 of uncultured Acidimicrobium sp. GTDB lineage: Bacteria > Actinomycetota > Acidimicrobiia > Acidimicrobiales > Ilumatobacteraceae > UBA3006. The sequence continues at coordinate 6,293 of CAITUB010000061.1, forward strand.
AACCCTGTCACGTTGGTGAAACTGAAGACGTACAAATTCTTATTCGCTGCGTCTGCCAGTGGATCCGGGAAATATGGATCAACTGATTTGGCACCAAGGCTTAAACCCAATGCGTCGGATGATGGCAATGAAGCCCAACCGTCTGTGCCTGCAAGCGCATACGTATATATGCGGTCGGCTGGCCATGCCTCGGCTGTAAGTTCACGACCCGTTGCAGGGTCAAGTCCTACTGGGGCTTGGCTGCGTGGAGTGGCGCCGTTCAACATGATGTACGCCTTGGCGACTCCGGCTGTACCCAGCAGGAATGCTGCGCTTGTTCCACCGAGTGCAAGGAATTTGCGTCGATCAAAACGTGGCAGCACTTCGGCCGCATTAGTTGAAAGTTCGTTTGACATGTTGATTATCTCGCTCATTGGACCTTGCTCACAATCGTTGAGGTGTTATCTGCACTAGTGGTGTCGGTGAAGCCCGAGACATTTGCTGTCAATCGCGCTGTCAACGTGATGTTTGTGTTTGTACGAGCACTTCTGCTGACAGACCATGCCATGAGTGCGTTCGAGTAGGTGTATGTCACTGATCCGCCTGGTGCAACCGTGATGATCTTGTTGCTGACATCTCCTGTACCGGACGAACTGCTGCATGCGCTGCCAACTCCTACTGCGGCACATGTCCAACCACCGAACCCAGATGTAGAACCAGTAAGCGCGATGCTCAATGTTTCAGACATCAAAGACGTACTGTTGTTGGTGATGGTTACGACGTAAGGAAGTTTCGAGCCCTTCGCAATAGTTGTTCCAACACCGCTAGCTGCGATGCCAAGGTTGCCAACAGAGGCGATATTGACAACAACACTTGCTTCGTTGTTCGTGGTGTCAATGTCATGCAAACCAGCTGCAGGAGTAATGGTGGCGGTTCCCGTAACTGCTCCATGTTGAGCGGTGTTTGATACCACACCACTGAATGTGAAGGTAAGTGAACCACCTGCAGGGATAACGAGGTATTCCTGCAAATCGCCTGGAGCCATGATGGCTGGGCACATTGCTCCGTCTGCTGCTGAACATGCCCACGAACCGGTGATACCAGCAGGAAGTGGGAATGAAATTGCAGCGTGACCGGCTGATGTACCGATGTTGCGTGCTGTGACGGTGTAGTTAATGGTGTCACCGGTTGACACGGTTGCCGAAGTGGTGGTGAGGCCAACTGACATATCGACATTCGATGTCCATTCGTCTGCGCCGATCGAGGTGATGCGCTGGTCGCCGTCAATGTCAACCGTTGGGGTATTTGCAGCAACGCTTAATGCATTGCCACCAGCTACTGCTGGGCTTGTACCAAGCAAGATGTGGTAGTTGGTCAACATGTGGAACGGAACGTTGCGTGCAACGATCACGGGGAACGACACGTTGGTGTTTGTACGCCACATCAAGCTGTCAACAGCAAAGTCCTGTGCATTAACGAAGCCAATGGTCAGGCTTCCGTCGCCAGTTTCTTCAATGTTCGATGCATCAGGGGTGATGCCACCAGTAACTGAAGCGAAAGAAAGAACTGGATTGGTGTTGAGGAAGCTGTTGAACGGAGCAAGGCTGCAAGCCGAGCAACCAACAACACCCATATCCCAACGCTGAATCGGCTCGGTGTCCAACGGATCGCCAATGCCGTGAATCGCACTGGTGTTGGCGTTGAACTGCGTTGGCAATTCGGCCCATCCTGCTCGGTTGTCGGCAAAAATGTTGTTAATCAACGTTGGATTCGAGAACGTAGGCGCGTCTACTGAAAGCGTTGCCTGAAGTAGGGAGGAGTTCGGACCTGTTGCTAGACCGGCTGGGTTAGCAGGCTTGATGGTGCGAGTGGTTCCGCCTGAGGTGATAATCATTGCGCCGTTTGTCGCAGCCGTTCCAGTGGAAACGTTTTTCACGATGGTGTTATTAGCCAGCGTGACATCTGGAGCATCGTCGATAGCAACTCCGCCCCCGGCATGTGTTGCCAAGTTGTTTGCAATGATGTTGTTTTGAACAACGTGGTGGAAATTTCCGGCCATGAGGTAGCGAATGCCGCCGCCATCGTCGTTTGACTGATTAGAAATCAGAGTGTTCGAGTCAATGGTCACTGCACCTGAACCACGACTAGGTGTGCTGGTGTTTGCTGGCAACGCGCCGGCAATCATGATTCCGCCACCTTCGTCGTAGCTTTGGTTGTAGTAAATACGGTTACGTGAAATCGTTCCGTTGTTCGATAGTCCGTAGTGAGAAATAGCTCCGCCGTATTCTGCAGAGAAGTTTCCGCAGAAGTCGTTATTGGTAACGCTGTAGTTGTCTGCTCCAGCAAACAATCCGAGCGCTCCTGCCAAAGCAGTACCACCGTTTGCTACGAAACGGTTGTGTGCAACGTTGAGGCGATCGTTGTGGTTGCTCTGTGCAGATGCATTTCCGGTGAGATCGGGAGTGCCGATACGCACTGTTCCGTACGTTCCACCATTCGATTGCATTTGGTTGTTTGAAATGTTGAAGTCACGAACGTATTGGTCGAGCATGATCGCTCCACCTTGTGCAGGGCCAGGGTTGCGGGCGATTTGAGCTCCAGCGGTTCCAGGAAGAGTGTTGATGTTTCCTGGGTTTCCTTGTTGGTCTCCACCAGTAATCATGAAACCGTCAACGCCTGTTTTGAATTCAGATGTCGGTGCAGCGGTTCCGCCGTATTGAGTGCTGGTTTCAGCGAGTGCGGTAACGCCTGCGCCTTCTGGAATTTCCTGCGGTCCTGTTCCAGTACGTGTAATGGAGTTGGCAAGGTTGCGCCAATCGCCTGAGTATGTTCCGTCAGTGGTTTGCTGATTGCCGCCTACTGGAGTGATCTGAGTTGCAGACCAATACTGAGATGCGTCAATCGTGGAACCAAGAACAATGTCTGTTGATGTGCGAGCTCCTCCTGGGCCAACTCCCTGGATCATCACTTTGCTGTGAATAATGAGGTTTTCGAAGTACGCACCGAATGCGTTATGCGCTTCATAGTTTGGCGCAGTGTTTGGATACACCACGATCAACTTGGCGCGTGCATTGTCGCTTGTGCCCGATGCTGAACGTGCTGCTTCGAGCGCACGCTGAATAGCGCGACCACCGCGAACTGTATTGCCGAGGTACGAAGTTCCATCGAATCCGGCAGGGGCGTCAGTTGCTGTATCCCATGCGTCCATTTGTGGGGTGTAAATACGTGACCCAACATTGTCAGTAGCGAGATCTGGGCTCACTTCGTAGACATCGGACTTACGGAAGTACGAGTTGCTGTTGTCGCCGCTGTTTGGTGACAAGCGGTGGAACGTCAGACCGTTAATGGTTTGTAACGTGCTTCGTGTGTTCAGAATTGAAAGCTG
>CAITUB010000062.1 GCA_903895515.1 uncultured Acidimicrobium sp.
AGGGCAATTTTGGGGATTTTTTACAAAATATTTTAAAAATATTTTTTGGCTATTTTTCGGGCTTTTCAGGCGTCAAAAATGGGCCGTCCAGCACCCGTAAGGGGTTCAGGAATACAGACCAAAAATGATCCTTTTTGACCTCGGGAAACCCTTACTGGGGCTAGCGAATTTCCATTTCCGCGTATTTACGGGCTTTAGCAAACCCTTATGTTTATTGGGTTTGATGAAAAATGAAGGTCCGTGACAGAGGTACGGCATTCGGTGTAATGAGCAAAAAAGTTGCGCACGTTTTTCATCGCGTTGCGCATGTTTTTTTCATCGATATCACAAAAAATTTTCGATGCATCGATGAGTTGCAACGTGTGCAAAAACTGTTCAGAAATGCTTGACAACGAATTCAGTACTTGCAATTTGCGCACAGACCTACTCAACTAGATAACGAATCAGTTATCCGATTCCGAGAAAGCTAGGTAAGAAAATGACAAAAGCAGAGCTCATTGATGCAGTTGCTCAAAAAGCCGGAGTGTCTAAGGCAGATGCCGAACGCACTATCGGATCTTTTTTTGAACTGGTCGTAGCCTCGGCTAAAAATGGTGAGAAGGTTGCATGGCCGGGCTTCGGTTCGTTCAGCACATCAAGCCGTAAAGCTCGTACAGGACGCAACCCACAAACGGGTGCACCAGTCCAGGTACCAGCTTCAATAGCAATGAAGTTCACTTCAAGCTCAACGCTGAAGAGTGAATTGAATCCAAACCGTAAATAGCAATACCTAAACAAGGAGAAAATCATGGCAGCAAAAAAGCGCAAGAAGGCCGCTAAGAAGGCCCCAGCAAAGAAGCGTAAGACAGCTAAGAAGGCAGCCAAAAAGGCACCTGCAAAGAAGAAGACAGCTAAGAAGGCAACGAAGAAGGCAGCGAAGAAGGCTCCTGCTAAGAAGCGTCGCAAGAAGGCTGCAAAGAAGGCTGCTAAATAATTTAGCCCTTAGCCGATACGTAATCGGTTCGGAAAACTGGAAATCGAGGGGCTTCGGCCCCTCGATTTTTTTTGTATCAACACGTGTTTGTGGATACGAAGTGAGTTAAGAGAAGTCTCCGTCAAGCCAACTTGCTGGAAGTTGGGCGAGGTCTTCAGGTGTGTCGATGTCGAGGCCTAGTTGCTCGTGGCGCACAATGCGAACTGGCAAGCCAATGCGTGCCGCTTCCTCTTGGTGAGCAGCAAAGCTTCCTGGCCCGTAATGAAATGTAAATCCACATCCTGCGGGAATGACCAACACGTTGGTTCCATCAGAGTGCCTGTCGGGAACAATCGTCACGGTTGTGGTCACAAGTTCGCGATCAATAACTGTTAGCAATGCTTCGGGAAACGGCAAATCGCTGTGAGCAATAAGCACCCAATCGCGCTTGTACTGCGCGGTATCTACTCCATTGGCAACAGCGCCATTGAGTCCGGCTTTGTGTTGACGAACCACCATCGCGCCGCGCTCTCGCGCCCACTGTGCAACTTCGTCGTTGTCACACACCACAAAGGTGTCTACACCTTCTGCTGCTTCAAGAACTCCGCCAGCTGTGAAGGCTGCGAGTGATGCACGATTCTCGGCAGAAAGTACGGGTTCTAGGCGTCCTTTTGCATCGCTGAACCCCTTAATCGGTAACACCACGGCGCCGCGTTGCAGTGAAGAAGGGTTTGTTGCCACGGGCGTAGCCTACGGCCGTAACGGACTGCCGTAATGTTTACGACGTGACGCAACGAGTGTGTGTGGTGGGTGCTGGTTCGTGGGGAACCACGATTGCGGCGCTTGCTTCGCACAATGCACACACCATGTTGTGGTCGCGCCGTGGTGAACTTGCCGACGAAATTAATTCGCTGCATACCAACTCGGCGTATTTGGGGGCGACAGTTCTGCCCGATGCATTGCAGGCGAGCAGTGATTTGCAAACAGCACTTGCGCAAGCCGATGTTGTGGCAATGGCAGTGCCGTCGCAGGGTTTTCGCGATGTGGCAATTGAAGTAAGCAAATACGTTCGCGCCGGCGTTCCTGTTGTCAGCTTGTCAAAAGGGCTTGAGCAGGGCACGTTTTTACGAATGAGCGAAGTCATTGAACAGATCATGCCGAATAATCCAGTTGTGGTGTTAAGTGGTCCGAACTTGGCAAAAGAAATTCTTGCCGGACAACCGGCAGCCAGCGTGATTGCGTGCACTGACGAATCGGTAGCGCGCGAGTTGATTGAGATCTTTGGTCGACCAACATTTCGCCTGTACACGAACCCCGATGTTGTGGGTTGCGAAATTGGCGGAGTGGTGAAAAACGTCGTGGCAATTGCATCGGGAATTTCGCAAGGCTTCGGGTTTGGTGAAAACTCCAAAGCAACGTTGGTGACACGTGGTCTTGCCGAAATGTCGCGCCTTGGAGTTGCACTCGGTGCACAATCGGCAACGTTTTCAGGCCTTGCTGGCATGGGCGACGTGATGGCCACGTGTGCCTCTATGCAGAGTCGCAATACCCAAGTTGGTGTTCGCTTAGGTCAAGGCGAAAAGATCGACAACATCGTTGGATCAATGAACATGGTTGCCGAAGGCGTGAAAAGTTCATCCTCGGTGGTCGAACTTGCTCACCGCTATCAAATCGAAATGCCAATTTGCGAACAGGTCGCAGCCGTGTGTGCAGGAAAAGTGAGTGCAGCCGATGCGCTTCGCGCACTGATGAGCAGGCAAAGTAAGAGCGAATTCGACTAGTTCGCTGCGTGGCCATTTCGGCAATACTTGAAGCGTGAGTAACACCCCTGGTCTGATTTCTTCCATTTCACTGAGCGCCACGGTTCGCCCTGCTGCGCACATCATGGGACTTCGTGCGGGTGGCTGGCACGCCATTGTGAACGAGCGCGGCGCAATCCGCATGGACGAAGAAGGAGTAACGCTCGATTGGTATGTGGCAGCAGATGATCGCTGGCACAACCCGGCAAAAGAACCAAGTGTTCGCCAAACTCGTCGTGCGGGAGTGCCGGTTGTCGAGACGCGACTGCGCATTCCAAGTGGCGATGCCGTGCAACGCGTGTATGCAGTAGCCGACCACGGCGGACTGCTCGTCATTGAAATCAGCAACGAATCCACGCTTCCCATTGCCGTTGCATTTACCCGCAACGACATCTTGTCGTCACGTCAACCAAGCCCTCTTGGCCCACAAGGCATCGAACTTCCAACTGGCAGCGTGGTGTTTCCGGTTGCGCACGGGTCAACACTGCGGGTTGCTCTCGCATCGTCGCGTGCAACTGGCGGCACGGTAAACCTTGAACAGTTGCCATCTGGTGAGCAATTGCAACGTGGCTGGTTGAACAGCGTGGAACGTGCCGGGTACGCAATCGTCGCCGACAAGTCACTGTCTCCATTAATCAATCGCTTACGCAGTGACGCCCTGGTGCTGAGCGGCTATCACGAAAGTGAATGGGGAAGTGAACTAGTTGGCACAGATGCAACAGATGATGTTGCGTTTCTGCTTACGCTGCACGAATTGGTGCGCATGGGTGAAAAAGTGAATCACCATGTAGAGCGAGTGGCAGAAATTGTGGAAGCACTGTTGCGCAAACATAAGAAATCAGCGGCAATCGAATGGGATGTTGAGCGCGCGTTGTTCGCAGCGCGTTGCATTCTGTGGTCAATAGGCGAGCACCGCGCTTCAGGTGACGTACTTGCATCGCAGCAACGTTTGGCTCTTGCGTCTGCGTTGCCTAATGCAGCACCAAAAGATATTCGCGTCATCGCCTGGCTCGATGAGCAGCTGGTCAGTCCGCGTCGCGAAGGTGGTGCAACGATATTGCGCTATGGAGTGCCGCGCATGTGGTTGGGCGTGAATATGGAATGTCACCGCGTTGCTGCATCGCCAGAGCACAGCGTTTCGTACGGGGTGCGTTGGCATGGCGAAAAACCTGCGGTGTTGTGGGAAACCAGTGGACCGTTTGGCCTACGTCTTGATGCCGGAACAACGGACGGCACCTGGCATTCGGTTGAAGCAAGCGGTGATGCACTGATGGCAGGGTTTGTTGCACAGTGACCACATTGCCAACGGTTGACCTCGAACGCGAACTGCTGCGCACAGGTAAATCGTGTGTCATTGGTCTGGATGAAGTTGGCAAAGGCGCATGGGCTGGGCCGCTGGTTATCGGCGCTGCAGTGCTGACAAGAGATGTCATCGAATCACAAAACGCCCAAGAGTTAATGGGCGGTGCACGCGACTCGAAACAGTTGACAGAAATAAAACGCGAAGCCATGTTTGATCATGTTGCGGCAACGTGCAAAGCCTGGGCGGTTGGTGCGGCATCGCACGAAGAGTGCGATCGCTTGGGCATGAATAAGGCGCAGAAACTGGCAACTAAGCGCGCGCTCGAAGAGCTGGGAAAAGTTATCGATTTACAAACTGCAGCAGCGGTTATCGACGGCAAATGGGATTTTGTGTCGCCACTTGTTGGCCATGTTGTTGCACATGTGAAAGCTGATGCATCGTGTTTGTCGGTGTCTGCTGCATCGGTGTTGGCAAAAGTTTCGCGAGACCGGTTAATGCGCGAGTATTCGTTGGATTATCCAATGTGGAGTTTCGACACCAACAAGGGTTATCCGTGCCCAAAACATCGAGTGGCATTGCAGGGGTATGGCCCAAGTGCAATTCACCGCGTGTCGTGGGCGTTTATGGAAAATTATGTGCCGTGGTTGGAAGCGGTGTCGTCGCCAGACATGTTGCCGGGGTTCCAGGCTTCGTGAACCTCGCGCAATGCGGGCGAGAGTCGCTGTAAATGCCGCTTGCTAATAGCTGGCAAGTAACAACGCACCGCCAGACCGCCCTGATGGGGCTGTAGCGCTCCGAAATACAAACATCGTTGTAATGAGCGAGTGAACGAATTATTGGGGCTTTGCGTGAAACTGAGGCCCATGTCGTTTGCAGTGGCAGCGCAATCCAGTTCGTATCCCGCAGGAAAGGTTTCAAAGCCCATCACGATGCGGCGCAAGATCCACAGTGCGCTTGGGCCAAGTACGGGCAGCCAATACAGCTCGACGTACCGAGAAAACAGCGATGCGCCAGCAGCATCGACCACGGGGTCAATCCAGGGCACCACCACGATGGTGGGTTGGGTAAGCAGTTCGGGTGTTTTGTTCATTGGCACGATGTGTGCGCCACCGCCACGCCGTGGCACCATTTGTGCGTAACTCTGTTGCGCTATTTATGAACGACTACACACCACTCATCGAACGCGCTCGCGAACAACTGCGCGCAGCACAACGCGTAACTGCATTTACGGGTGCTGGCATTTCAACCGACTCGGGTATTCCCGATTTTCGTGGGCCGAACGGTTTGTGGACGAAAAATCCGCTCTCTGAAAAAACATCAACGCTCAGTTATTACTTAAATGACCCCGAGGTGCGCAAAATTGCATGGCAAAACCGCGCGCGCAACTTGGCGTGGACCGCCGAGCCAAACAGCGGCCACAAGGCGTTAGTGCAATTGCAACAACGAGGTGTGTTGCGTGCAGTCGCCACACAAAATGTTGATGGACTGCATCAAAAGGCAGGAAATCATCCCGACATCGTGCACGAATTGCATGGCACGATGCACGTTGCAGTGTGTTGGGAGTGCAAGGACACGCACCCCATGCGTGCTGCAGTGGAACGAGTGCTCGCAGGCGATAACGATCCGAAGTGTTTGCTATGCGGTGGCATTTTGAAAAGCGACACCATTTTGTTTGAAGAGTCGTTGAAGCAACATGTCATTGAGGCGGCATTGCTTGCAGCAGATGAGTGTGATGTTCTGTTAGTAGTGGGGTCGTCGTTACGTGTGTATCCGGCTGCAAACATTGTTCCGCGCGCAAAGGCCAACGGTGCCTGCGTCATCATCGTCAATGGTCAACCAACCGACATGGATCGGTATGCCGACATCGTGATCAACGACGACATTGGCACGGTGCTTCCGCAAATCGTTCAATAGTCGGGGCTGTCTGAATTCCTGACTGAATTGGTAGGGTATTAAGCGGAGGTTCCCCCATGGCCGGTTTTCGCGACTTACTTGCGCAAGCAAAATCACAAATCACTGAGATTGATACGAACGAGGCAGCATCGCGTATTGCTGCAGGTGGAGTGATTGTTCTTGACGTTCGCGAACCAGACGAATACGAACAGGGTGCGCTGCCAGACGCGTTGCATATTCCGCGCGGACATCTTGAAGCACAAATTGAAGGTCGCATCGTAGAAAAGACTGCACCGGTTCTGGTGTATTGCGCAGGCGGAGTACGCAGTGCATTCGCTACAAAAACGTTGCACGAACTTGGGTACACCAATGTGGTTTCCGTTGCAGGTGGTTTCGGTAAGTGGAAAGACGAAGGTCGACCATGGCGCACGCCAGCTGTGCTTACTGCAGAGCAGCGGAATCGTTACCAACGCCATATTTTGTTGCCCGAAGTTGGGGTAGAGGGTCAGTCAAAGTTGTTGTCGAGCAAAGTGTTGTTGCTTGGCGCAGGCGGTCTTGGCTCACCAGCAGCGATGTACTTGGCTGCTGCAGGAATTGGCACCATTGGCATCGTCGACATGGACGAAGTAGATGCATCAAACCTGCAGCGCCAAATTTTGCACAACATCGAGCGCATTGGTGATCGCAAAGTTGAGTCGGCAAAGAAGACGTTGCAACTGCTGAACCCAGACGTGAAAGTGATTGCGTACGACACTCGCTTAGAAGCAAGCAACATCATGGACATCATTGCTGGCTACGACGTGATTGTGGACGGTGCAGACAACTTCCCAAGTCGTTACTTGTTAAATGACGCGAGCATCAAGCTCGGCATTCCGGTTGTGCACGGATCCATCTTCCGCTTTGAAGGAATGGTCACCGTGTTCGATCCGAAGAATGGTCCGACCTATCGCGACATGGTTCCAGAGCCACCGCCAGCAGAACTTGCACCAAGTTGTGCAGAAGCTGGTGTGCTGGGCGTGTTGCCAGGAATAGTTGGCTCAATTCAGGCGCTAGAAACCATCAAGGTGCTGCTTGGTCTTGGCGAATCGTTGTCGGGCAGAATTCTTGCTATCGACACCACCGAGATGACGTTCCGCACCTTCAAGTTGCGCCCAGATCCAAACAATCAGGTGACATATGCCAACCGCGATCGCATTGAAGTTCGCGACTTGGAAGGCGCATGCGCCCCTTGGCTTTCCCACTAATTAACTAGTATTTAGCCGTGGTGTCACGGTCCTTTGCCATCGTTGGCGCCGGTTTTTCAGGTGCTGTGGTGGCTCGCCAATTGGCCGAAGCTGGGCACACGGCCACCGTGTTCGACACCCGCAATCATGTTGCTGGCAACTGCTTTACGCAACGCCACGATTCTGGCGTCATGGTGCACGTGTACGGCCCACACATCTTCCACACGCAACACGAGCACGTATGGGACTACATCACGCGCTTTGGGGTCATGAAGGCATATCGCCACACGGTGAGCGCCATGAGCGGCGGCAAGAAGTACCAGCTGCCTATGAACCTTACGTTGATCAACGATTTCTTTGGTACCAACTTCACGCCTGAAGAAGCCGAAGCGTTCATTACTGAAAAAGCCGACAAGACCATCACGAATCCTGTGTCGTTTGAAGACCAGGCGTTGCGTTTTGTTGGCCGTGAAATGTACGAAGCATTTTTCAAGGGCTACACGAAAAAACAGTGGGGTGTCGAGCCAACAGAATTGCCAGCAAGCATTCTTGCGCGATTGCCGTTGCGCTTCACTGCAGATAATTCGTATTTCAATCATCCGTTCC
>CAITUB010000063.1 GCA_903895515.1 uncultured Acidimicrobium sp.
GGCAGAGAATGTCGTACGCATTGAGTTCTGGTGTGATTACCACCTGAACGTTGGTCAAGTTACGGAACGACTTGCTGGCGACTTCATCATCGCGATCAACAACGATCATGATCTTGCCGTCGAGTCCAAGTGAGTTCAACAACAACGTTGCGTCCTTGGTGCTCGGCTTGTCGAAGCTGAACTTGTCAACAACAACTACTTTGCCTTCAATTGCACGATCCGACAATGCTGAACGAAGCGCCAAAGCAATCATTTTCTTTGGTGTGCGTTGCGTGTACTTACGTGGCTTAGGTCCGAGTGCAACAGCACCACCACTGAAGTGTGGTGCACGAATTGAACCTTGACGAGCGCCACCCGTTCCCTTTTGTCCGAATGGCTTCTTACCGCCACCGCGAACTTCGGAACGTGTCTTCGTGCTCTGTGTACCTGAACGACGATGTGCCAACTGTGCAGTAACCACTTGGTGCATTACTGGAATGTTTGGCTCGATACCGAAATACTCTGCTGGCAAATTTGCCGAGCCGGTTTTTTCAGCTGCCGCTTTTGGTGCTGCTTTCTTCGCAGCTTTCTTTACTGGTTTTGCAGTTGCCATCGCGTTACTTTCCCTTCACCGCGTTGCGCACGATTACGACGCCGCCGTTTGGACCAGGAACTGAACCCTTAACCAACAGCAGTCCGCGCTCGAGATCGGCTTGTACAACTTCAAGATTCAACGTGGTGGTTTGTGCGTGACCCATGTGACCAGCCATGCGCAAACCCTTGAATACACGACCAGGGAATGAGCATGAACCGATAGAACCAGGCGCACGATGGTGCTTGTGGTTACCGTGACTCGCTCCTTGACCAGCAAAGTTGTGGCGCTTCATTCCACCTGCGAAACCTTTACCGCGACTTACCGCAGTGACGTCAACGCGCTCGCCTGCGACGAGTGTGTCAACGGTGATTTCTTGTCCAACGGTGAAGCCATCAACTGATTCGAGACGAAGCTCGACGAGTCGACGACCTGCAGCAACGCTGGCCTTTGCGAAGTGGCCAGACTCGGCCTTGGTTAGTTTCTTTGGATCCTTTTGACCGTATGTGACTTGCAAGGCTGCATAGCCGTCACGCTCACCGGTCTTAACTTGGACCACACGGGCTGGTTCGACACGCAGCACAGTTACGGGAATGATGCGCTGGTCATCTCCCCAAATCTGTGTCATGCCGACCTTCTCGCCGACGATTGCTTTTTGTGCCATAACGGCGACCCTTTTCTCGTTCGTGTAGTTCGATGTGTCTGTACTCATTGCATTGTTTAAACAACGCCGTTCACGCAAATGCTCCGCTCGGCAAAAGCCGGCGGAGCACCGAAAACAGTGGTGCTGCAATGTCCCCCTTGCGGGGCTCTTGCAGACGTCGATTGTGACGCCTCAAACTTTGACGATGTTTCCGACTGGATGTCGGACATATCGCTAATGCGGACTTGCAACTCTATCGGCGTGAATTCAGGCTTCCCAACGCCCAAAACAAGGGTTCTGGGCCTTTTGAGCGGCTGGATTAATTGCCGGTTCGGGCTACCAATTTGGCCTTTACGGTCATCCGTTTGCCGTCCCGAAGGAGCTCAATAGTCACCGTTTGGCCTGGGCTGGCGTCGCGAATGGCGGCCACCAAACCGGCCTGGCCGTCAATTGGCTCGCCGTCTACCGAGAGCACAATGTCATTTTCTCTAATGCCAGCAAGGCTTGCAGGGGAATTCGGCTGGACACTGGAGATGATTGCCCCCTGGCCACCATCGGTTCGGGCGGCCAAACCGACCCCCAAAAAGCCCTCTTCGCGAACCTGGCCACCGGCCTGGCTGCGGAGCTGCTCGAGGACCGGCACGATTTCGTCGACGGCGATGGAAAAGCCCACATTGTTGGCTGCCGAGTTGGCATCGCTTCGAGCCACGGCCGTATTGATGCCGACCACTTCGCCGCGGAAGTTGACCAATGGGCCACCTGAGTTGCCCGATGAAATAGCGGCATCAGTTTGAATGAGACCATTCAAAGCGCCGGACTCGGTGATGATCGTTCGCTTGAGCGCAGAAACAATTCCCGAAGTCACTGTTGGTCCACCGTCAAGATCGAGCGCGTAACCAATTGCAATCACGCCATCGCCAATGCGAATAGTTCCTGGCTGAGCAAATGTTGCTGGCTTTAAGTCTGTTGCGTCAATTTTCAACAATGCAAGATCGTTGCCCGGGTCAGAAGCCAACACCTTGGCAAGTCGCGGCTCCGTTTCACCGGCAAAGCGAACATGTACTTCAGTTGCATCGGCAACAACGTGCGCATTGGTCAAAATCTCGCCGTCTGCAGTAAGTACCACTCCAGTACCAGTGCCCTCACCTGTAGTCATTCCGTCATCAATCGAGCTTGAAATAGTGACCACGCTGTCTGCCATTGCATTAACAACTTGTGCAATCACAGTGTCACCCACACTTGCATCATCAGGACTTACCTCACTGGTGACGAGTGGAGAGTTTGACGATTGAACCGAAGAGCCTGACCCAAATGACAGATCCCAATTGTTTGAGACTTCATTTCCAACAAGTCCACCAATAAAACCAACAATCAACGTCAGCAGCAAACCAAGTGTGCGACGTCGGGGTTTGCGTGATTCGCCTTGAGTAGCAGGCGCTTGAGGCGGAGGCAGTGGTGTGCCAAATTCATTGTCTTCGGGCGAAGGGGTCATCCAACTAGTCATGACTTTGTTCTATCGCAGAATCGCCGTTGCGGGCCATCAGATGCACGCATTCTTTACCAATTCTTGAAATCACTCGTCTATGTGGCCACAAACCGCTAAGTTCGCCCTTGTGCCGGCACCACAATCTCCCATCAAAATTCGCCGAGCAACCGTTGCTGATGCTTCTGCAATTTTGGAAATCTATAACCACGAAGTGCAATTCGAGACCTCAACTTTTGATCTTGTGCCTCGCACTCTTGAGGCTCAAGAAGCATGGATCAGTGCACGCAGTGGTGCATTCTCTGCGATCGTTGCGGTTGACGAATCCGATCTCGTTGTTGGGTTTGGAGCGCTGAGCGAATATCGCGATCGCGCCGCATACAAAACCTCTGTTGAAAACTCCGTTTATGTACAACGGAATCTTGCACGCTCGGGAATTGGGCGATTGATTTTGACCAACTTGCTCCAACAAGCCGCGGACTCTGGTTTTCATGCAGTGATGGCTCGCATCGAGGCGTCAAGCCTGGCTTCACGAGGGTTGCATGAATCATGCGGATTTGCGTTAGTGGGCATTGAGCGCGAAATCGGCCGCAAGTTTGGCCGTTGGCTAGATGTTGCGCTCATGCAGTGCGTGCTGCACGAACAGCCAAATTTATAACGATTAATGCAAGAGATCGTTAGTGATTGGATCACCAACAGCAATATCGCGCTGTGCCTTCATTCCCGAAATTTTTGAGAAGTCATCTGGCGGTAATCCACCTGCAGGACGCACAGACCGAACATTGTGTTCAGTTATTGCCTCTCCGGCCTTGATTGCAGTTACCGCTCGCAGCGAACGGCGAAACTTCAAACTGTTTACTTCCGATGCTGAAGGGCCAAACCGAGCAGTACCCAGCGCGCTCGTTGCTTCACGAATATCGCGAATCATCGCAGCAAACTCAGCTGGCTCAAGTGAAAAAGCTCCGTCAGGACCGCCATCGCTTCGCCGCATAGTGATGTGCTTTTCAATAATCGTTGCGCCAAGTGCAACCGCACTAATTGCAGTTACTGAAGTCATGGTGTGATCGGAAAGACCAACTGGAATTCCCCATTTTGCGATCATTGCTGGAATTGCGGCCAAGTCCATTTCAGAACTGTTTGCCGGGTACGTGGAGTTGCAGCGAAGCACCGAGACTTGCGGAGCGCCTGCGCCCTGAGCCGCCTTCACCGCAGCATCAATTTCATCCAACGTCGACATTCCCGTTGACATGATCATCGGTTTGCCTTTTAATGCAACGTAACGAATGAGTGGAAGGTCAATCAGTTCAAACGATGCAATTTTGTATGTTGCAATATTGAATTGCTCGAGAAAATCGACGGCTGTGTTATCGAAGGGGCTCGACAACCATTCGATACCAAGTTTGTTTGCTTCGGCAACAAGGTCGCCCGTCCATTCCCATGGAGTCATTGCTTCGGCGTACAAGTCGGCAAGTTGAC
>CAITUB010000064.1 GCA_903895515.1 uncultured Acidimicrobium sp.
AATGGGCGTTGTCCTTCAAGTGTTGGAACGACAACAGAACCTGGCGTGCCTGGACGACGGTCGGCCAAGAACATTTTGCTGGCATCGGGAACACCCACCAAACCAAGTTCGGTCATTTCGAACAAGCCAAGTTCGCTCGTTGAACCAAAGCGATGTTTCACCGCGCGCATAATGCGTAGTGCGTGATGACGTTCACCTTCAAATGACAACACGGTGTCGACAACGTGTTCAAGCACGCGCGGACCAGCAAGACCACCTTCTTTAGTGACGTGCCCAACCAAAATGGTGGGAATGTTGCGACGCTTTGCTTCCTGAACCAAGCGGTGAGCACAACCACGCACTTGCACAACCGAACCTGGTGCAGAGCCAAGTGCGGGGTCGGCAACGGCCTGAATACTGTCAATCACAATCAGTTCGGGTTTCACTTTGTCGATTGCCGAAATGATGTTGGTGATGGATGCTTCGGACAACAACCAGAGATCGTCGCGTAACGCATGCAAACGTTCGGCGCGCATGCGCACTTGTTGCGCGCTTTCTTCGGCAGTTACATATAACGACTTGGTTGGCCAAGATGACAACAACTGAAGCAACAACGTGGACTTGCCAATGCCTGGTTCACCACCAACGAGGGTGACTGATCCAGGAACTAAGCCACCATCGAGCACGCGGTCGAGCTCGGAAATTCCGGTTGGCATTGCCTTGGCAACAGCAGCATCAAGCTGGTTAATGGGTTGTGCTTCTCCAGGTGGAACAAGTGCCATTCCTGCAGCAAGCGTCGTGACTTCGTTCGGGTCTTCAACATCTTCAACGAGAGAGTTCCATGCTCCACACGAATCACATTTGCCGGCCCATTTGTGATGGCTTGCGCCACAATCTCCGCAGTTGTACACCGTGCGCATTTTTGCCATGCGCGAAACTTTAGGCGGTGGGTGTTCGTTTCGAACGGCGGAAGCGGGTGAAGAATACAAATCCGCTGAATCCGGCCATCACAACAAGCCACAACATGAGTAGCCAGAACAACACCGGCGAGAAAATGCGAGCAATGGTGGAAGCCACTGCGGTGTTTTCGGTTACTGCTGCAACATCTTGCGAACTGCCGTCGAATGCCACATTCCAGGTAATGGCATCAATGCCATCTGGGGTGCCAGAAGTTGACGTCACCTTGCCCGGCATGCGAGCAAGGAAGGTCATGCTGACTGCTTGACCAATGTCTTGGTTCGAGTCGGCGAGCGCCTGCTTGTATGGCGCACCGCCAATAAGCGACAGCAGCTTGCCATCGGCGAATGCGTTCATTCCACCGTTTACTTCAAGTTTTCCGTTCAACGTGAACGTTGAATCGGTGTCTTTGCCGTCGCGCGAAAGCGACATGTTCTTGAACGGTCCGTATTCACCACTCAGTTGATTCAGCAGTGTGGTGGCTTCTTGCGGATTATTGAAGTGATGCGACACACGAACTTGCAGTCCACCCGTTTCCGTTGTCGCAACTTCGGAAACCTTCCAGCCCGCAGCCTTTGCGTCTTCGAAACTGAGGTCGCTTTCAATGCCTGGGTTGTTGGCAACAATTTCGGCATCAACAGTGGTCACCAGTGCAACGTTGCCAGAACCATTTGGTTTCACCGTCAACGTGACCACGTTGTCTACTCGGCATGCACCAAGCAGAACGACAGCAAGCAGCAAACCAAGGAGTGGTCGAGCACGACCAACTACACGCTTACTACTCACTAGTGAGTTCACTCAGGCGTAGAGGCGGTGCCTTCGCCGGCACCTGCAAGTTCAACTGCCGATGGCGGCTTGAAGCCTTCAACTGCAGAGAACGTCATGCGCTGTTCGCCTTCGTTCTCTGGGTCTGGTTCAGTTGCAACCACCACAATTTGTCCCGCGGTGAATTGCTTGTTCAGCAACTTCTCCGATAGCGGGTCTTCAATGAGGCGTTGCAATGCACGACGCAATGGTCGAGCACCAAGTTGTGGGTCGTAGCCACGCTTCGACAACAACTCTTTTGCCGACTGTGTGAGTTCGAGACCAATGCCCAAACCTTCCAGCTGACCAACAAGACGCTTGCTCATGAGGTCGACCATTTGCACAACTTCAGTCATGCCAAGTTCGTGGAACACGATGACTTCGTCAATGCGGTTCAAGAACTCTGGACGGAAGTGGCCCTTCAGCGCTTCGTTCACCTTGTCGCGCATGCGTGCATATGACAACGCTTCGTCGTTCTTGCCGAAACCAACATTTGATTTACGCAAATCTTGTGTTCCCAAGTTCGAAGTCATAATGAGCACGGTGTTGCGGAAGTCGGTGCTGCGTCCTTGAGCGTCGGTCAAACGACCTTCTTCAAGAATTTGCAACAGCGTGTTGAACACGTCTGGGTGAGCTTTTTCAATTTCGTCGAACAACACCACTGAGAACGGCTTACGACGAACGGCTTCAGTTAACTGACCGCCTTCTTCGTAACCCACGTATCCAGGAGGTGAGCCGACCAAGCGGCTGACCGTGTGCTTTTCCATGTATTCCGACATGTCGAGCGAAATAAGTGCATCGTCATCGCCGAACAAGAAGTTTGCGAGTGTCTTTGCAAGTTCAGTTTTACCTACACCGGTTGGGCCCAAGAAAATGAACGAACCGCTTGGGCGCTTCGGATCTTTCAAACCTGCACGCGTACGACGAATGCTTTGGCTTACTGCCTTAATGGCATCTTCTTGCGAAATGATG
>CAITUB010000065.1 GCA_903895515.1 uncultured Acidimicrobium sp.
GCATACGTGTTCGCGCAACTTGCGAAGTCACATCCACATGCACCAGGCATTCACTTTGGGCTTGGCTGCGATCACCTGTTGGAAATGATGAAGCAGGCTGGACCACAAATAATTGGCTTGGACTGGCGCACATCAATTACCGATGCGCGACGCAGGCTTGGTGCGGACACCATCGTGCAAGGAAACCTGAACCCCGAACTGGTCCTTGGAGACATTCCAACAGCAATTGCCAGCACCGACGCAGTACTTGCCGACAACGGTGGAAACCCAGGACACATTTTTAATCTTGGACACGGCGTGCAGCCACCTACCAACCCCGACGTGCTTGCTGCAATAGTTGAACACGTTCACAACTCAACGAAACGATAAATAGATGAGCAATAAAACTGCCGTTCTACTCATGGCGTATGGAACTCCACGCAGCCCAGAAGAAATTCTTCCGTATTACACCGACATTCGTCGTGGTCGACCTCCAACCGAGGAACAACTTGCCGATCTCAAGGCTCGATACGACGCAATTGGCGGTATCTCACCTCTTGCCGCGCGCACAGAAGCACAACGCGATGCCTTGCAACGCGCACTCGACGCCATTGCTCCAGAAAAATTCGTGGTGCAATTGGGTTTGAAGCATGCTCACCCAATGATTGAAGAAACGGTAGATGACCTTGCACGTCAAGGAATCAAACAGATCATTGCATTAGTACTTGCACCACATTTCTCGTCGTATTCAATTGGTCAATATGTCGGTCGCGCGCAAACCGCAGCCGAACCGCACGGCATCAGCGTGGTCGGCATTGAATCGTGGGCAACTGAGCCTGCGTTCATTGACTTTCTTGCCACTGACATGGCGGCCAAGAAGGCTGCGCTTCCGGCACGCACACGCGTATTGTTCACCGCGCATTCCTTGCCGCAACGCATCATTGATGGCGGCGATCCGTACCCACATGAATTACATGCAACAGCCACTGCAGTTGCGAACAAACTTGGCTTGGTTGAAGGCGACGACTGGGCAATTGCTTGGCAGTCAGCCGGCAGAACTCCGGAGCCTTGGATTGGGCCAGACATTCTTGATGTGATCGACACCATTGCCGCAAATAAACAGGCAGATGCTGTGTTGGTCAGTGCATGTGGATTCGTTGCCGACCACCTTGAAGTGTTGTACGACTTAGACATTGAAGCCAAGCATCGATCCGACCACCATGGCTTGCAGTTTGATCGCACCACATGCGTAAACGACAATGCAATAGTGATGGCCGCGCTTGCTCAACGGGTAATTACAGCCGCACAGTCATGAACGACAAACACGTTGTCGTCATTGGTGCCGGCATCACTGGTCTTGCTGCCGCATTACGCATTCTGAGTGAGCCACATCCTCCGCGCGTCACCATCTTTGAATCACTGAACCGCATTGGTGGAGTCATTAACGCGTCTTCGTTTGCAGGAATTGCATCGCTCGATGAATCGGCGGATGCATTTCTCACCAGAACGCCTTCTGCAATGGACTTAGTGAAACAAGTAGGCCTTACCGACGCGCTTACTTCTCCAGCAACTGGCGAGGCGTACATCTGGAAAGACGAACTGCACCCAATTCCTCACGGCACCATGCTTGGAGTACCTGGCTCTCTGCGTGCAGCGTGGTCAACTCCTCTTCTCAGCACATCGGGAAAATTGCGCGCATCATTCGAGCCATTGTTGCCACGCAGCGTTGGTCGCAATACCGACAACCTGGGTGCAGCCATGCGTGCACGGTGTGGCAGTCAAGTACTGGAGCGCATCATCGACCCACTTGTTGGAAGCATTTATGCAACCGACACCGATGCATTCAGCGTGAAAGGCATGCCACAAATAGCCGACTTACTTGCACAGCCGCGCAGCCTGATGAGTTCGGTGAAGGACGCACTGACAAAGCGAGTAACAAGTGGACCAATTTTTGCTGCGCCACAAGCAGGTATGCACGCATTCACTGCAGCGATTGCAGAACGCGTGAAACAACTTGGCGGTGTTATCGAGTTGTCCTCACCGGTGCGCGCAATTGAACAACCAAAACGTGGGCAGTATTTCATTCAGACCGATGATGGAACAGCGCTCTGTGACGCCGTGGTGATGGCTTCACCTGCCCGACATAGTGCATCGCTTGTCGAATCGCTCAGTAAGGATGCTGCGAAACATTTAGCTGCGCGCGAACACGCATCAGTTGTCATGATTGCACTAACCGTTCCGCGCAACATGTGGCCACAACACCTCACGGGTAGCGGCTACTTGGTGCCAA
>CAITUB010000066.1 GCA_903895515.1 uncultured Acidimicrobium sp.
AATGCGATTATTGATGTGAGCGACAGAGGCAACTCAACGGTGCGCATCCCAAACAGTCCATGGCATTTTTCGGGATCGGATACCACCACACAAGGCATCGTGAAATACCGCGGCGAAGACAACCACCATGTGTTTCACGACATTGCCGGCATCGACATGACAGAAATTACTCAGTGTGAATCGACTGGGGTATTGCTTAGTCGCGGGCCATCTGCTCGCTAATTAGCGACCTGAGTGGCCAAAGCCGCCACCACGATCGAACCCGCTTAGTTCAGTTACTTCGGTCCACGTCACATTGTCGTAACGAGAAATAATTAACTGCGCCACGCGATCTCCGCGTTTCACTTCGTAATCATGTTCGGGGTCGGTGTTGATCATGACCACTTTCAATTCACCTCGATAACCACTATCAATAATTCCTGGTGTGTTCACCAAGGTGATGCCGTGTTTCAATGCAAGACCACTGCGCGGAACTGCAAGACCCATGTATCCGTGTGGAATTGCAACTGCCACACCAGTTGGCATCAGCAACCTGCCACCACGTGCAGGAATAACTGCGTCTTCGCGCGCATACAAATCGAGCCCAGCATCACCAAGATGTGCTGGCACAGGCAACGGCAGATCAGGATCTAACCGTTGGATCTGGACACCAATCTCGCTTTTAGACATTGCACGAGATTACGCCTAGATTGCATGGCGTGCTGGTGTGGATGGACCTCGAAATGACAGGCTTAGAGCCTGAAACCGACGTCATCGTGGAAATTGCCACCCTCATTACCGACGACGACCTGAACATCATTGCCGAAGGCCCTGATCTGGTCATTCACCAATCCGACGAAGTGCTTGCCCGGATGAACCAAGTTGTGGTTGACATGCACACAAAATCGGGTTTGCTTGAAGCCATCAAATCCAGCACGGTCACGCTGGAAGAAGCTGGCGCGGCAACGCTTGAATTCATTCGCTTGCACATCCCGGAGGCACGCACTATTCCATTGTGTGGAAACTCCATCGGCACCGATCGTCGCTTCCTCGCGAAGTATCTTCCCGAGATCGAAAATTATTTGCACTACCGATCGGTTGATGTATCAACAATTAAAGAACTTGCTCGTCGCTGGTACCCAAAGCTTGGTTCCGATCGTCCGAACAAAGGCGGAACGCATCGTGCACTCGACGACATTCGCGCAAGCGTGAATGAGTTGGCGTTTTACCGTGAGCGTGTGTTCACTCCGTTAAAACCTGAGTAACGCCACTACTGTGGACAGCGATGTCCAAGCCAGCGTTCACCAAGCAGGAACAAGTTCCGGCAACGGATGAAATTACCGAAGTCGCTGCGGGCATCTACCGAACCCAATTGCCCATCGATATGCCTGGACTTGGCCACGTGAATATGTACGTGCTGGAAGACGAACGAGGCGTCGCCGTGGTTGACCCCGGACTGCCTGGAAAAGCCAACTGGAGGGCCATAAACGCCCGTTTACAGGCCTTAGGAGTGCCTCTGAAGCGCGTCCACTCCATTGTGGTCACCCACAGCCATCCCGACCATTTCGGGGGTGCCGCCCGCCTTCGCGCCGCAACGGGAGCCGACATCATTACCCACCAAAGCTTCCGCCTGTGGTTCGATCCAAACGAACCCGACGATGTGGATGTGGAAATTGCCGCACGCCACAAACGCGGAACGGGTGAAACACCGTGGGGCGGACCTGGGTACCAACTGCCGTTGCGTCGCAAAATGTATTACAACGCATTTCGCGTACTGCCTCAACTGTTTAAAGTTCCACAACCCACTGTGCGACTTGCTGAAGGCGAATACATTTCACTTGCACGACGTAAGTGGATGGCCATTCACACTCCTGGCCACACTGAAGATCACTTGTGCTTATTCGATGCAGACACTGGCGTCATGTTGTGCGGCGATCACGTGTTGCCAACCATTACTCCACATATTTCTGGAATGAGCAAGTACCCAGATCCGCTTGAGGGTTTCTTCAACTCACTTGACAAGGTTGGTGCGTTTGGTTCACAAGTTGGTATTTGCTTGCCTGCGCATGGAAAACCATTCGCCGACATAGCAACTCGATGCGAACAAATTAAAGAACACCATCAAGGCCGACTTGAAAAGCTGCGCACTTCTGCAGCAGAACTTGATCGTCCGACAACAGTTACTGAATTTTCTGGTCACTTGTTTTCGCCGCGAGCACAAGGCACCATGGCAGACAGCGAAACATTTGCGCACCTCGAGCACTTGCGTATTGCTGGTGAGTTTTCGTATACGGTTCGCGATGGTGTTCGCGAATACGTTCGCGTCTCGTAGTTACTGAGGCAACTTCACCAGTTGCGTCACTGCAGCAAC
The DNA here is from genome assembly GCA_903895515.1 of uncultured Acidimicrobium sp. GTDB lineage: Bacteria > Actinomycetota > Acidimicrobiia > Acidimicrobiales > Ilumatobacteraceae > UBA3006. The sequence goes on from CAITUB010000066.1 coordinate 2,351, forward strand.
CTCATCGCCACCGAGAACATGGCGAATGATCACACGCTCATCAATGTGCTGCGTCACCAATCGAATGTCATTGCCTGGGTCCACTGACAGATGATGTTCAACTACCGCATGCATTGGCGCGCGTAGCTCGCCATGCTTTGACAAATATTCCTCAGCGGCAATCCAGTATGAAGCGTTATTCATGTGCCCAACTGCATCCATGTCTGCAAATCGAACAGGCCATGACTCACTCGTTGCATCAAGTGCAGTTAACTCGGGGAGCGATTTTCCGACAACAAAATTAGAGCGCACTTTTCTTCCGCCACTCGATTCTGCAATTAATGGAATAAAGCCTTCGGGAAGTGGCTCTGGTTTCAGTGTTTCCATGTTCACGTGCACCCACAGCGCAGCAGTTTCAATGCGCGCACCATCTGATCCAACAATGTGCGTGCGGCGTTCCGCCCAGTGCGACCCATACCCACCGCACCAGGTGGTGAGCGAAATATCGGTCATGTACGTAGGAAATTGATACACCCACATCTCGGTGCGACGCACTACCCAACCATGAATGTCTGGGTAATTGCCGTCCACGGCATCGTCATTGGCGATGTCTTGTAAATACCGAGCAGTGGCATCCAGGCGGAGTCGACCCTTCGGGGTGACATCACCCAATCGCACACGACGACTGGTGGAAAACGTCCTGCCCACCTGCGGCAAAGGTACGGGTTCTTGAGGCCTCCACATGCTCTCTGACCCTATCCAGCATTGGACTTGGTGGCACTCGTGTTAAATCGCTTGCTATTTGCAATTTGGCATGATTGGCTACAAGTCCATGTTGTTACGCAATCTCGCTTCACGTCTATCGGCAGTTAATGCTGATTCGCGCGCGTATGCGACCGTGGCAACCGTGAATGCGAAAGCGTCACGCTGGTTTTATATGCAGGCCGGAGTCGCGAAATTTACCAAAGGTTTCACGAAGCGCCCGGCCAAAGGCCTCTTAGGAGTCCCGACGTAAACAGATTTCACGTCGGAGAACGCCAAGAGGCCGCTGGGAGAAATCCCAGCGGCTTTTTTATTTCCCCCCTGAAGCGTTTTCCGACGTGAAGCCAATCAAATCAATAAAGAAAGGCAAGAGCAATGACCACCATCACACTCGAACACGAAGACGACATCATCATGTTGTCTGCACAGCGCTGCAGCGACGGCAATGGAACGTTGTCGTACTTGTTCTTCTCGGAAGAGTTTGTTGACATTCAACGCGCCAAAGCAATTTGTTCAACCTGCACATCAAAAGTGGGCTGCCTGAGCGGTGCACTAGAACGCAGCGAGCCGTGGGGTGTGTGGGGCGGTGAACTACTTGAAGAAGGTCGGGTGTGTGCCACCAAGCGTCCACGCGGCCGACCGGTTACTAAGTCGGTACGAGTGACCGCTGTGCAGGAAGTTCCCATTCCCGCACATCTTGTTGCCTAGGTAATTACGGACAGACGGCACAGAAGCAGCGACCCGATTGGGTTCAACACCATCGGTAACCTGCTTCTGTGCCTTTCGTTCATTCCCGCCTACGGATTGCTGTTGTGGTCCTTGCCGTTAGCGCAGTGGGTGGATGGGTGTGGAGCAATACCAGTGGCGCCAAGGTTGACGCCGTTCTCACCACCCCAGGCGAAGTGCCGTACCCTTCGCTCGACACCAATGAACCCGTCGTTGGCAAGCAATTACCTGTTGCTCAATTGACTGACCTCGATGGAAAAGCGATTGATTTGCAGAGCTTTGTTGGCTCACCATTGGTTCTGAATTTTTGGTACTCCACGTGCGAACCATGTCGTCGCGAAATTCCTGCTTTCGCACAAGCGCACACTGCGCACAGCGATATTCAGTTTGTTGGATTCAATATGAACGACTCGCCAGAAATGGCAAAAGCCTTCGGCGAGAAATATGGGATCAATTACCCCATCGTGTTTGATCAATCGGGAACCGTCATTCGCGAACTCGGCATCGTTACCGCGCCGAGCACACTGTTTATTGACAGCGAAGGAAACATCGTTGATCAAGTTGCCGGCGAAATTAGTGCCGACAAATTGGCATCATTGATTACGCAGTGGTTTACGTCGTAATGATCGCCAACATTGTGATCGAGGGCAACTTTGCTTACAGCTTCATGTTGGGCATGCTTGCAGCAGTAAACCCTTGCGGGTTTGTATTGCTGCCTGCATACCTGCTCTACTTCTTGGGAATTGATGGCGGTAATCAGAGTGTTACGCGAGCTCCGTTGCAACGCGCGTTGCGTGTAAGCGCTGCCGTTTCATCAGGGTTTCTTACCGTGTTTCTTGTTGTTGGATCAATCTCACGACTGTTTACACAGTGGATAGAACTCCATGCCAAATACGCAGGTTTTGCGATTGGTATTGCACTCGTTGGTTTAGGAATCGCCATGTTGTTTGGATGGAAGCCATCATTTGCTACCTCTATCCCCGGCGCCAAGAAAGACCGCTCGACTCGGGCCATGTTTGTCTTCGGAGTGGCATACGCAATTGCCAGCATTGGCTGCACCATTGGGTTGCTCACTACAGCAATTCTTGGTTCTATCGGAACACACGGATTCATCTCTGGTGTCATCAGCATTGTCATGTACGGACTGGGAATGTCGCTGCTCGTAACCGCACTTACGGTCACACTTGCTGCAGCAAAAACAGGTGTGTCACGAATGTTGAAGCGCAGTCTTCGCTACATCGACAAAGTGGCAGCAGCGTTTATTGCCATCACTGGCGCGTATCTCACGTGGTATTGGTACGGCGCAATTAGTGAACGTGAATCACTTGGCAACATCGTGTCCAACGTAGAAAATTGGCAGAACTCCGTTTCCTTGTGGCTGCAAGAACAAGGTGCTTCGCGTCTTGCCTTAATTTGTGCACTGGTTATTGGTGTAGCGCTGGTACTAGTTGGATTAACTCGAATGAAGCAACAACTCCGCAGGTCGCGCCGCTAATGCTTAATGACCTGCTTGCTCACCCGTCTGTTGAAGAAGTCTGCGAATTGCGCGGAACATTTGGTTTTATGGCATTTCACGGAGGCGGTTTAGAAGAGGCAACCGACATCATTGCGCAACAGGCCGCTCTGGCAACCGGAAGTTCATATTACGGAATCCATCAACCTGCTTCATTGAAGTGGCATGTGCCCTCGCACCGAATTGATCCACAACATTCAGAAACGCTGTCAAGCTTCATCGATCACGTTGACACCGTGATCACCATTCACGGTTTTGGTCGACAAGGTTTCTTCACCAGCCTGCTGCTCGGCGGTCGCAACCGCGTTCTTGCGTCACACGTGGCAGAGCATTTACGCGCTTCACTACCCGCTTACAACATTGTTGATGATTTGGGACACATTCCTGCCGACCTGGCGGGACAACACATCGATAACCCCGTCAATCGCGTACGCAACTACGGGGTACAAATTGAGTTGCCTCCGCGAGTACGCGGTGCAAGTCCGTTGTGGTGGGACTGGGAAGGTCCACACCTCACTCCACATACTCAATCACTCATTGATGGACTCGTACGCGCAGTGCATACGTGGAATTCATCAAACAGTTCTACGGTGCCAAACGCTCAATAGACCACGAAGCGTCTGGTTGACGCACGTAGTGAAAACGGTCGTGCAAGCGGCTAGGCCGACCTTGCCAAAATTCAAATTCGCGTGGCGTAAGCACCCACCCACCCCAATGCGGTGGTCGCTCAACATCGCGACCTGAAAACCGTTGTTCGGCTTCAGTTAATCGAGTGAGCAATTCGTTGCGACCAGCAATGGGTTGCGACTGTGGAGACGCCCATGCACCGAGTTGTGACTCGCGTGGGCGTGATGCAAAGTACTCATCGCTTACGTGATCTGAAAGCTTGGTCACTGTTCCCCGCACTCGCACTTGGCGATGTAAATCCAGCCAGCCAAACACCGCCGATGCTTGTGTATGTGCAATTAATTGCTTGCTCTTTGCGCTGTCGTAATTCGTATAAAACGCAAAGCCCAATTCATCAACGCCGCGCACTAACACGATCCGCGAATCGGGCCCACCGTCAATACCAATCGTTGACAAGGTCATGGCGTTTGGTTCTGCAACTTGGGCTTCTGCTGCCTGGTCGTACCAGCGTTGCCATTGTGTAATCGGATTGTTGTCTATTTCTCCGCGTTCAAGACCTGCGGTTTCATACTGCACTCGTCGATCGCGAATGGACATGACAACTATTTCGCGTGAATAACGGTTGTGCCACGCATGTATGGATGCAACACGGCAGGAATTGCAACCGAGCCATCTTCCTGACGGAAGTTTTCCATGATCGCTGCCCACACACGCGGAACAGCGAGTGCAGACGCATTCAGAGTGTGAGCAAACTCGGTGCCCTTTTGGCCCGTGCGCTTCATGCGAATGTCGCCGCGACGCGCCTGGTAATCACTAAACCAACTAATCGAGCTGACTTCTAACCACGCATCGCAACCAGGTGCGTACACCTCAATGTCAAAACTGCGGTGATGACTTTGACCCATGTCGCCTGTGCAGATTTCGATAATGCGATATGGCAAACCGAGGTTGGCAATGACGCGCTCTACACGAGTGATGAGTTCGGTCAACATTGCGGGCGCACCTTCTGGCGTGGAAATCGAAAAAATTTCTACTTTGTCAAACTCGTGGCTGCGCAACATGCCACGAGTATCTCTGCCTGCAGAACCCGCTTCGCGGCGATAACACGACGAGTGCGCCATATATCGAATTGGCAGGTCAGCTTCGGCCAGTACTTCGCCTGCATGAATTGATGTCAATGGCGCTTCTGCTGTTGGAATGCACCACAGGTCGTCTTTGCTCATTGAATACGCATCGTCGGCGAACTTGGGAAGTTGGCCAGTAGCAGTCAAGGTTGCGGTGCTCACGAGCGATGGCGGACGAATTTCTTCGAATGCGTCTGCATTGCTATCCAGTGCGTACTGGCACAGTGCACGAGCAAGCGTTGCTCCGGCTCCGCGTTGCATGGTGAACATTGCGCCACTGATTTTCACCGCGCGTTCATTATCGAGAATGCCAAGTGCTGTCGCCGTGTCCCAGTGAGCAACGCGTTGATGCTCCGGAAACGCTGCGGGCAAATTCATTGGCCCTGTAATTGTTGGATTCTGCGAATCATCAGTTCCCACCACAACATCGGCATGTGGAATGTTTGGCAGGCGCAACAAAATGTCTTTCAACTTCGCTGTTACCTCATCGGTCTCCGCTGCCAGGGTTTGCTCCTTGTCACCAAGCGACCTGCTCTCAGCTTGCAGACCTTCAGCGGCCTTGTCGTCGCCATTGCGACGAAGCGTTCCTACCTGCTTCGATAGTTCGTTCACTTGTTGGCGAATTGCGTCACGCTCAGCAGTGATATCACGCATTCTGCTGTCGAATCCCAGGGCCTCATCCAGCAACCCAAGCAATTCAGGCTTGTTTCTGCGGGCCATCAGCCCCCGAACGGTGTCGGGTTCGCTGCGAAGGTAACGAATGTCAATCACGGTGACACAAGGTTAGCCGTGTGATCCCATACCACTGCCCTACTTTGCGTACTGTTGAGCCGTGAGTTCTGCATTACATGCGTCCGAAAATGTTGGGCTTTCGGTTTCGCACCTTGTAATCAAATACGGCGACATCACTGCTGTGGACCATGTTTCTTTCACCGCCCAAGCAGGGCGTGTCACCGTCATTCTTGGTCCTAACGGCGCCGGTAAAACATCCACAATCGAAGCCTGCGAAGGTTTTCTCGCACCAACTGCGGGTTCAGTTCAGGTGCTCGGTCTCGATCCATTCTTACAACGCAAACAACTCAACCGGCAAATGGGGATCATGCTGCAAGAAGGCGGCATCTATCCATCAGCACGCGTTGCAGAATTAGTGCGGCAATATTGCGCGCTGTATGGAAACGGTGTCGATGCCGATGTACTCATTTCACGTGTTGGACTTCAATCCGTGGCATCCACTACGTACCGCAGACTGTCTGGTGGAGAGAAACAGCGGCTGTCGTTGGCGCTCGCTCTTGCCGCTCGTCCACACATTATTTTCCTTGACGAACCAACTTCTGGTATTGATGTGAATGGACGAGATCTTGTTCGCTCAATAATTAGGGAATTGCGAGATGCTGGCTGCTGCGTCATTGTTGCTACGCATGAACTTGACGAAGCCGAACGTATTGCCGATGATGTGCTCATCTTCCATCGCGGCAACGTTGTTGCTTCTGGAACATTGGAAGAATTGCGTTCTGGTCGTGAAGAGATTCGTTTCAGGTCGACATCACGCATTGACCTCCATTCACTTTCCACAACACTTGGACTACCCGTAGAACAAACTCGCCTCCATGAATTCACAGTTGCTGGCACGAGCGACGCTCGCGTCATCGTTCAGCTCACCGACTGGGCCAAAGCCAACAATGTTGATATCGGAGACATTGGAGCAGGGTCACAACGATTAGACGATGTCTTTAGGCGTCTCACGGCGGAGTCGGCATCATGAAATTGCTCCGCATCCAATTGGCTTGCGAACTTCGCGTACTTGCTCGTAATGGCGAGCAGTTGTTGCTCATCCTCGGCATTCCCATGCTGCTGCTGTCTTTTTTTAGCAACGTTGACATTCTTCCTACGTCTGGTCAGAGCAGTGTCAACTTCCTACTCCCGGGCATTGTTGCCTTGGCCATCATGTCCACTGCCATGGTCAGCCTTGGAATTGCCACTGGATTCGAACGTTCGTATCAAGTACTCAAGCGACTTGGAGCAACCCCACTTGGTGTTCCACGGCTTGTTCTGGCCAAGGCTCTCTCGGTGCTCGTTGTCGAACTGGTGCAGGTGATGTTGCTCATCGGACTGGCAAAGGTATTTGGCGCAGATCTTGGTGCGCTGAACATTGCATCATTGGTCTTAGCAATCGCGCTTGGAACGCTTGCCTTTGCTGGTGTTGGCCTTTCCCTTGCCGGACGCCTGCGTGGGGAAATCAACCTGGCTGCTCAAAACGCCCTGTATTTAGTGCTGCTTCTCATTGGCGGAATCGTATTCCCGCTTCAGGAGTTACCATCGTGGCTGCATTGGGTAGGACGAATATCCCCATCTGGCGCCCTTGCCGATGTAATGAGAGATGTCTTTTCAGGAACATCCGTTCACGGCGCTTCTTC
>CAITUB010000067.1 GCA_903895515.1 uncultured Acidimicrobium sp.
ACAAGTGAAGCAAATGCAATTCTTCTAGTCGTAATGCTTAAGAGCAAAAACAAAACCACACTTGCAATGAGGGAGTTCAACATTCGGATGCGTAGAACGCTTTGGCTGATTCCTTCTCCGATGAATGTGTGAGCAACTTTGTAGTACAGGCTCATATGTTCTGGCGATGCCATGCGCAATCGTTGGGTTACTGGGTGGTCAGTCTCAACTTCGCAATACGGCCAGAAATCAATATTGCGGCTGTCGCAAAGTTGAAACATAAAGGGAACCTCTGCTGTGGCATTATTCCGGAACTGTGCAGTTGGGTCTTGCTCGGTGATTTCTGTATTTTCACAAATGCCTGGTTTTTCACCCCAAGCACACCAGATGCTGGCCATGTGATAATCCATGTCAGACCCTGCGCCGAACGGAATGGATAACCAAGTGCCAAGGAGGAGGAAGAAGCAGATACTTGCCAGCAGCTTGAATCTTTTTTTGTTGGCAGGTGGGACTGTAGGGGTATCTATACCTGAACTGTCCACGCAGAAAGAGTAGCAAGGTGCCAGCAGTGGAGCCCAAGATGAGAATCGAACTCACGACCTACGCATTACGAGTGCGTTGCTCTACCCCTGAGCTACCTGGGCGGGTAATTAGATGATCAGTTTACTGCCGCAGCCCTGCTCAGCATCATGAGCGATGGGCAGTGTAGAAAAAGCGACTGAAGCAGGAGTTCCTCATTCACGTTTAAGCCGAGCGAGCCCATGGCTTTGTGAATGCGGTGAATGGCATCGTGGTATTTGGCTTCTTCGGAGTACTGAGTTTCGGAAACGATCAGTGCGTGATATGTGCCAGCGATGGTGGAAAGACCGCTGCGAAGTTCGTCGGTATTGAACTTACGTAACTGGCGTTTATGACGGTCTTGAAGTGCTTTACGCCCACTACCGCGTTCGCCAGTCAGGGAAACGCGTGCTTCCAGGTCTTCAAGTTCCTTCTTTTGCTCAGCAATGAGTGGCGCGGTGGCTTGTTCGATGAGTTCGAAGATTTCGTCCACAACGAGAGCAACTGTTGCACCAGAGCCATCGAGTTTGTATGGAATTTGAGCAAACGCTTCTTGTCGGTGGGCGAAATGTGGATCGTTAGCAAGGTGGCGTTCGCGGTACACATTGTTGGCAACGAACTGCACAACTACACAGCGCGAATTAATGGTGGCAAGCGATGGCACCAATTGGTCGGCAAGCAGAATAAAGATGACTTTTTCGGAAGGCTCCTCGATGGTCTTTAACAGGCGTGCCGCGGCTGAGTCACGCATGAGGTGCACTTCGTGCACGATGACCACTTTGACCTTGCTTTCGGTTGGTGTGGTGGTTGCAAGGCGAATAATTGCTTCAGCTTCGTCTTTGTCTACTGCAGCACCTTCACGTAACACTTCAATAACGTCGGAGAAGCTGCCGCGCATAATGAGTTCGGCTTCGCGTGATGTTGCGTTATCCGAGCCCGTGATGAGTTGAGCAGCGAATGCTCGTGCAGCTTCGTCTTTTCCACATCCTTCAGGGCCGACGAACAAATATGCGTGCACATTATTTACTGCA
>CAITUB010000068.1 GCA_903895515.1 uncultured Acidimicrobium sp.
CGTCCCTACGTGTGACCACGCCTCTGCACCTGGAATAACCGCGTACGACATACCTATCCCCCTTGTTCTGACGACGATAGTTCACGTGGTGGTTGAATGAACTGGTGACTTCGTCCAAACGCAGAGTTGAATACTCCGCAGTTACCGCATTTGCGCCCGTTCTTGCGCTGTTTCCCGTGTGGCTGGGCGCGGTTGCACTGTTGTGGATTCCCTGCTCGCTGTTGTTCGCTGTTCCATTTACGCACTTTGCAATTGGCGAATTCCTCTTTGGAATCGTGTTGTTCTCGCGGCCAGTACAGCGACTGTTATTCATTCGCTTACTCGGTGCAAGGCAACCAACCGACATTGAACGTGCGCACCTTGAGCCCGCATGGAAAGTTGTAGAGCAACAAGTTGGCATCCGTCCCGGAAGATTCGTGCTCTCGGTTGCCGATGTAGACGACATCAATGCGTTCGCATGTGGCGGACACATGTTGGTGGTGTCAGCATTTTCCATTGAACACCTCACCGAAGACGAACTCACTGGTGTGTTGGCACATGAGCTCAGTCATCACCTCGGTGGCCACACCATCGCACTCACGGTTGCGCAATGGATGAGCATGCCAATACTCGGGCTCGCACAACTTGGTATTCGTGCTCGCGACATTGGACTACGCATTTCAAAACGACTTGAAGTGGAATACGCAACGTTCAAACTTGTTGGCTGGATCATCAACATTGTGCTCACTTCACTGTCGCGCATTTTGCTCATCGGATTTTTGCTGGCACAATCGCTCGGCGAAATTGTTGGACGTAGCGCAGAGTTTCAGGCAGACCGTCGCGCACACGCAATGGGCTTTGGTCGCGAATTGCGTTATGCACTCACTCGTGTCATTCATCGCACCCCAGCAAGTGAGCCAACACCGTTTTTATCGCGCGTGCTGTTGTCACACCCGCCTGCAATTGACCGCGTGGCTCGGCTTGACGCAATGCTTAACAGGTAGCGTTGTTAGCAATGTCGGCCACAAGTTCACCTACTGCGTTCTTGCACGTTGCAACCGGCAAACCCGCAGAACACACGCCTGTGTGGTTCATGCGCCAGGCAGGACGAAGCCTTCCTGAATATCGCGCGGTTCGTGGCGAAGGCAGCATCCTCGATGCCATTAAGCAACCACGATTAGCAGCCGACATCACCCTGCAACCAGTTGCTCGTTATGGGGTAGACGCTGCGGTGTTGTACAGCGACATTGTTGTTCCTGCACATGCGGTTGGATTCGGCATTGATGTTGCGCCAGTAACTGGACCAGTTGCAGAGAAACCATTTCGCACCGTTGCAGACTTGCAGCGACTTCGTCCGCTCGACCCAGAAGCAGACACACCATATGTATTAGAAACCGTGCGCATGCTCGCGGCTGAATTGAAAGTGCCACTGCTTGCGTTTGCTGGAGCACCATTTACCGTTGGCAGCTACCTCGTAGAAGGCAAGCCAAGCCGCGATCACCTGGTGACCAAACAGATGATGCGCGAAGAGCCAGAGCTGTGGAATGCACTCACGCAACGCATTGCAGAACATTCGGTTGCATCAATCGCCAGTCAGCTCAACGCTGGCGCACAAGCGTTTCAACTATTTGACTCATGGGCAGGAACACTTACCCACGAGGAATATCGCACCATGGTGCTGCCGCATTCGGCATACGTGTTCGCGCAACTTGCGAAGTCACATCCACATGCACCAGGCATTCACTTTGGGCTTGGCTGCGATCACCTGTTGGAAATGATGAAGCAGGCTGGACCACAAATAATTGGCTTGGACTGGCGCACATCAATTACC
>CAITUB010000069.1 GCA_903895515.1 uncultured Acidimicrobium sp.
AGTTGCCCATACGTATTCGCCCCCGCACACTGCACGGCACCAGACACAATGAAACACGTTGAGTTTGTTCCAGCCGCTATTGCACTGACATCGGAAATTCCGATATCAACAGGAACCGTGCTTGACACCGTGTCGCCAGAACCGAATTGACCACTCGCATTTGAACCCCAACACTGCACCGTGGCATCAAGCATTACTGCACACGCAAAATCTTTGCCCACTGCAACAGACGAAACACCCGAGGTCAACCCAGTCACTTGCACGGGATACGTACTTGATGTTGTGGAACCATTCCCTAACTGCCCCGCATCATTCTTGCCCCAGCACTTCACACCGCCATCTGAAACAGCACACGTGAAACCCAAACCCGCACTGACCGAACTCACACTCGCTAGGGGCGCGGACACCGCAGAGGCTGGATTGACGTGTGACGACTCGACTATCCATACCCCGCAGGCTGCGATGAGCAGGGCGCAAGAGAACGGCCTACTGAGGCGGTGAGGCAATGAAGCCCTTGGCAGCGAATTGATCGCCATCTGAAAAAGAGATTAAGAACATCTCTAAAAAAGATCAAGGGGGCAGTTTTTGACCCAGAGAAAGAAAAAAGACCCCCGAAGGGGCCTGATTTCCGGTGAAAAGAACCGAAAGAAGCTATGTGCTCCTTTATTGGAGCGGATGACGAGATTCGAACTCGCGACCCTCACCTTGGCAAGGTGATGCTCTACCAACTGAGCCACGTCCGCATGTATTACGGATTTGAGTTTAGCAGGGGGTCTGCATTCCTCAACACGTCAGCTTTGGCTGCTTCCGACGTGCCGTATCGCACTACCCCAGCCAGAGACGTGAGCACAATGACCGCTCCGACCATTTGCCATGGCTTAATTCGCTGGTCGAAAATCATCCATGCGAAACACATGGAGATAACTGGGCCAAGCAAACAAATCAGTGAAGAGGTTGATGCGGCAACAAATTTCTGTGCCCACACAATTGCGGTGTGACCGACAGTTCCTGGAATGAGCGTCATGATGAGCACTAACAAGAAATCGTGACGCGAAATTGAAGTGAGGTCTTTACTTGTGACCAGCGCCCAGCCACCTGCAAGTACAGCCTGGATGAGTGCGATGCTGAACATGAATGACCAGGTGTTGAAACCTTCCGTCCGCATCTTCTTCGTGGCAACGAAGTAGCCAGTCCACAGCACAGCATTGATAAGCGCAAGGCTGTCGCCGTACACCGTTGCTCCTCCACCACCACCGGCGGCGATGACCACGAGCGCAACTCCGCAGAAACTGCTGAAGGCGCACAGCACTTGCAACTTAGTGATCTTTTCTTTCAAATAACTTGGCGCGATAAACAGCATCATCGCCGATGAGGTGCTGCCAATGAGCGTGGCATTGGCAATGGATGTGTTGGTGAAGGACATGAAACCAAAGATGGTGGACACACCAAAAAAGATTCCTGGAACAAGTGCGCTTCGCAAAATGCGCAAACTAATTTCCGCTTTTCTGTTTCGTGCGATGAAATACAGAACGAACGGCCACATGGTGACTCTGTAAAAGATTGTTGAGTTAACCGACATGTCGATTGCAACAGTCAGAATTGGGCCAATACCCCAGGCAAGGTTCGCCAGCAATACTCCACTAATAGGAAACACTTGAGCGCGAGCGCTTATTGCGCTGCCCGCACGCGCGACCTTGTTCACGCTTTGGTGTCGGGTGGGCGCAAGTCAACACGCAACACCAAGAACCCGTCTTCAATGGTTGCTTGCGAGTCGCCGATCATTGCAAAGTCTTGAAAATCCATTTGTGCTTGCGTGAGAAACATTTGACGCTCTTCGCCAGCAACAGGCGGAAGCGGTCGACGCTTCACAGCAGACGCACGGTCCTTGAATCGAGCAATCATTTCGGAGGGATCAAATGCGGCCATTTAGTAAAACTACCTAACTGTTACTTCAACAACGGGTCAATTGGCTTACGAGTTACAGGAACTTCGGCTGGCACTTCCCTCGGTGCTTCCCTGCGTCGATCCACCACTGGAGCAACGCGTGGCCTAGAAGCTGGAGCAACTTTGCGCGGAACCGTGTTGCGAACGCTTACTGGCATCACTTCGTCGGCCTCACCCATCAGCAATTCACGCTCACGGGCTGATGATTCCTCGTAGCGACGATCACTCATAATTTCCAAGCGTGCAAGTGCTGGCGGTTCAGGCATTGCAGTTTTCCAAAACCACCATGTCAGCACCGACAGTGCGCCACCGGCAGAAAGGCAGACAAGAGAGACGAATGCAACGCGTAGGGAAAGTGCAACCACAACGAATGACGCGGACATAACACCACAAACCTATCGCAGCCGACCATACTGATGAACATGTCTGCGCAAGTCGTAAATGTGTTCAGTTCCATTGCATTTATTGCTGCGCTTTCAACCGTTATTTGGTGGCTGCGTTCGCGCACGAATCACTGGTCGTCAGAAGATGGAACTCGCTGCATTTGCCAAATGACGCTTGCCCTCACTGGTGCTTCACCAAAGTGGGTCGAAGCCCGCATGGTGATCGATTTTGCGAACGCGACCGTGTTTTGCAAAAGCCGTGGCAAACGAGGGCAACCGCTTCGCGGGTCATGGAATGTGATTGGCCAGCCGCACGCTTCGCACCTAAACGTGGCAGATGCAAATATGCGAATGTACGCGCTATGCAAACGAGACAATGCGGACATTCTCGCTATGTTGCGAGTGCCTGCAAGTAGTCGCAGCGTCAGCGTGCTTGATGCTCTGCTTCCCCGTTAAAACGTTCGTTCAAGAAACGATTTAATCGGTGCACCCACCTGGTCAAAGTTGATGAGGAACGCGTCGTGTCCGTGCGGCGAATCAATTTCAACATAGGTGGAGTCCACTCCCTTTTCGGAAAGTAGAGAATGGATCTGCTTTTGCTGATACGTGGGATACAAAATGTCACTTGAAATTCCCAACACCAGCGTCGGCGCTGTAATTCGAGACATTGCAGTATCGAGCGTGCCGCGACCGCGAGCAATGTCATGGAGATCCATTGCTTTACCGATGATGAGATAGCTGTTGGTGTCGAATCGACGAATCAGGCGATCGCCGTGGTGGTCTAGGTAACCCTCTACCTCGAACCTGTCCCACAAGCCAAGCCCGTTGTAGTCAGCATCCATGTCAACAAGTGCGCGACCGAAACGTTCGGTGAATACGTTGTCGCTGCGGAACGTGACCTGCGAAAGCATGCGCGCAATTGCCAAGCCCTCCCACGGGCCTTCGCCAACTGCTGCGTCGTAATACTCACCATTGCGCCACTTCGGATCGAGACGAATTGCTCGGCGACCAATTGCACCCCACGCAATTTGTTGCGCAGTTGCTTGCGCACACGTGGCAATAGGAATGATTGTTTTTACACGGTCGGGAAATGTGACTGCCCATTCCAGAACTTGCATGCCACCCATGGACCCACCAACAACGCTGTGCCATTTACGAATGCCAAGCATGTCGGTAAGGCGCACTTGCGCGCGCACCATGTCGCGAACCGTGATCACCGGAAAACGAGGGCCATACAACTGACCGTCTTCTGGATGTGCAGTTGCTGGGCCCGTTGAACCCTGACATCCGCCAATGACATTGCTGCACACCACAAACCATTTGTTCGTGTCGATTGCTTTGCCTGGGCCAACAACACCTTCCCACCAACCCGGTGTGGGGTTGCCTTCTTCAGCTGCACCAGTGACGTGGCTATCACCCGTCCATGCGTGACAAATCAAAATTGCATTCGTTGCATCTGCGTTCAGCGTTCCCCACGATTCGTACGCGATAGAAACATTGCTGAGCACTTTTCCGCCATCGAGTGCAAAAGGTCGGTCTTCAGGAAAATGCGCGAACTTGCGACTGCCCACAGGCATGCCAGGAAACCATGCTCCTGTTGCTGGATAATCATGTCGGGTCATACATTTTCCTCTGTAACGAAACTATGCGTTTTTGCAGTTCGTCACGCTCACCCAACTGAGCCAGCCCGTTGCTACGCCTGTTGGCGTAACCACATCTTTCGCTTTCGCGAAATGGCACCGTGGGAAAACCCGGTTGCCGGACCTGTTGGTCGCTCGTGATGTACTACTTGCAATGCCCGCCCGACTGAGCAGTCGGGAAGGCGTTGCGTCAATAAGGCTACCCGCCGATATCGTCAATTCAGCGCAGCGGGCATTGTTGGCGCTGTTAGAGGTTGTTGGCGCATGTCTCGCGCCTCAACCTCGTTTTTCTTTGGTGATTACCGTGCAGAACTTTCTGACTCCCCTAGCCGTTCCATTCGGTACTCCCCCTCACGGTTTCGGCAGTCGCGCAGTTGCAGTCGTTCCCGCTGGAACTTCGGTAGCCACCTTTGGCGGTACCGCAATGACTCGTGTCGAATTTGCGAAGTTCGAAGCTGAACGACAGAGTCGGTCGCTGCAGGTGAATACCAACCTCATTTTTCTTGGCCCGCCTTCGCGCGAACCAGGTGACTCGATTAATCATTCGTGCGAGCCGAACTGCGGTATGCGCAATGCAACCACCATTGTTGCCATGCGCGACATCGCTGTTGGCGAAGAACTGACATTTGATTACGCCATGAGTGACGCCAGTGATTACGACGAGTTTGACTGCAACTGTGGAACCGCATTGTGCCGAGGTCGAGTACGAGCAGACGACTGGCAGTTAGAGACTTTGCGCCACAGATACACAGGATTCTTTTCGCCCTACATCCAGCGAAAGATTGATGCAGAACGACATTGTGCTCTTCTGACGAAGCGTGATGTTGAAACTTTGCTGGCGACTTACGACACACACCCTGAACGCGCACTCAGCGCAGCGCTTCGGAAATGCCTCGGCATGCCACACGCCAGTTGGGAGACGCTTATTGAATGCGCTGTTGTTCAACCAGAGGAAGTGCACAGCCTTCTGTTGCGAAACACCGATGCTCTTGACTCGTTAGCAAAACGATTGAACGAAACCCGCGGCGCTGGCCTGTAGCCGAGTGTAAGTTTGCACCGTTATGTACACGTTTCTTTTTCGTCCCAAGTGGATTGCTACTCACCTGTTAGTGATCACGCTGATGGTCGTGATGGTGAACTTGGCCAACTGGCAATGGGGTCGGTACCACGAACGCAAAGATTTCAACGCAACACTTGTGCAGCGCTTCGATGCACCGATCAAGCCGCTTAACGACTTATTGAGTTCACCGCCTGCAGACATTGAATGGATGCCGACCGAGGTATCGGGAACGTACCTTTCGGGCGAAGACATCAGTCTGGTGAATGTCTCCCAAAACGGCATCGCTGGTTATGACGCCATCACTCCGCTACTCATGGCCGACGGCAAAGTCGTATTGGTAAACCGAGGTTTCGTTCCACTGGCCGAGGCGTTTCCTCCTGCCCCATCTGGAGACATTTCACTGCTTGGTCGAGTTCGGGCAACGAGCGAACGCAGAACAGGTGAAGTGTCCGACCCTGCAACAGGCGACCTTGCAGACATTCATCGCATTGACATTGCTCGCCTACAGAAACAAATTGAAGGCGAACTGGTTCCCGTGTACGTGCAACTGCTGAAAAGCACTCCAACTGAAGCGGCTTCACTATCCACCATTGTTGACCCAGAGTTCAGCAACGGCCCTCACCTGAGTTACACCGTTCAGTGGTTGCTATTCACACTGTGTGCCGCGGGCGGATGGTTCGCGCTCGTGAAACGTGAATTAGCAAAGCAGCGAACTGCTTAGTGCTGGTTTTCTAGTTGAGCCATTCGCCTGAATTGCTCAACAACATCTGGGCTCTTGTGCGAGGAATCCTTGCTTCGGTACACCGTGTCGACATTGACGCTGATGCGACCGAATTCTTTCCACGTTGCAAACGATTTCTTGGGATCACCAAGAATGTCAGCACAAATTTCGCGCGCGGCATCGAATGCATCCATCCCTTGTGCTTGACGAGCACTTGCTTCGTTTAACACGTACGCCAAGTAATCGCGCACGCGCGTTACCCCTGCTTTATCGGTGAGTGGTCCGTGACCAGGAACCACAGTTTCAACATCGAGTGAATTGATGAGATCGCATGCTGCAATCCAATTTTCGAGTGGTCCAGCCCACACAATTGGAGCGCCACCGATAAACAGAATGTCTCCTGTGTACACAGTCTGTGCATCGGGAACGTACGCAATGGTGTCACCTGCAGTGTGCGCAGGGCCAACTTCGATGAGTTCAACATCGCGTCCACCAGCCTGCACCGTGAGTCGGCCAGTAAACGTTTGCGTTGGCATAGTCATTTCGATTCCATCGAATTCGAAGTCACCAAAGAATGACCGAAAGAGATCGCCAACTTCTCCAGGTGCCTTGTTCAATGCAGCCAACATGGCAGGTGGAACTTCGGTCATTTCATGAGCCGTTGCTGCTGAGGCAACGATTTCTGCCCCGACCACCAATTCGTTGCCGTAACAGTGATCGCCATTGGCGTGCGTATTTACGACGGTTGCAATTGGCGCCGACTGTGTTGCGCCTTTCATGGTGTCGAGCATTGACGCAGTCAGCTTCAGGTCAAACAGCGTGTCAACAAGCAGCGACGACCCTTGCCCGACGATGAGCCCCGCGTTGCTGTATCCCCAACCACCATCGGGTTGCAGGTACGCGTAACAATTGTTCCCAATTTCATGAAGACCGAGCGAATAATTGGTATCCATGTTGAGGAACCTTTCTTACTGAAGGCGCGTAAGCCCGGCTTTTAAGTTGCGTACTGCTTGAGCAATGCGCTGTTCGTTTTCAATGAGTGCGAAGCGAGCAAACCCTTCGCCACCAGGACCGAAACCCGCACCTGGTGAAAGCGCAACGTTGCAGTCGCGAACCAAGTGGCTACAGAACTCCACTGAGTCCATGTCGCTGTAAGCCTCGGGTATTGGCGCCCACACGAACATAGATCCGCGTGATTTAGGAATGTGCCAACCGATTCTGTCGAGACCATCAATAAGTGCATTACGACGGCCCTCGTAAATGTTTGACACTTCCTGTGGGAAATCTTGCGCTTCGTTCAACGTGACCGTTGCGGCAATTTGCACCGGCTGAAATGTTCCGTAGTCGAGGTAGCTCTTCAACTTCATGAGCGCACCAACAACTTGCTCGTTTCCTGCCATGAATGCAACACGCCATCCAGCCATGGAGAAGCTCTTCGTCATGGAATACAACTCAACAGCGCATTCCATTGCACCTTCAGCTTGCAGAATTGATGGCGGCTTGTAACCATCGAAGCCAACGTCGGCATATGCAAAGTCGTGCACCACGATCATGTCGCGCTCGCGACAGAAGTCGACCACGCGTTGCATGAAGGGCAGATCGACTGTGGCTCCAGTTGGGTTGTGTGGGAATGACACCACCAGCACTCGCGGGCGTGGCCAACCGTTTTTGTACGCCTCGGTGAGGTTTTCAAAGAACTCGTCTGAATATTGCTGGTCATCAATAACTTGCTGACTGCGCATTGGCACTTGGCGCACATCGGCGCCAGCGAAGATTGGACCGTAGATGTGAATCGGGTAACTCGGGCTTGGAACAATTGCAGCGTCGCCGCGGTCGAGCAACACCCACATGAGGTGACTGAAGCCTTCTTTTGATCCGATGACATTCGTAATTTGCGTTTCTGGGTTTAACTTCACTCCCCAATTACGCATGTACATGTCGGCAACTGCTTCGCGAAGTTTTGGCAACCCGCGTGACAGTGAATAACGATGGTTCTTCGAGTTCTGCGCCGCTTCAATCAGCTTGTCAACCGCAATTTGCGGTGAAGGAATGTCTGGGTTACCAAAACCCAAGTCGACTACGTCGTTGCCTTCGTGACGCGCCTGAATCTTCAGGTTGTTGATGATGGTGAAGACGTACGGGGGCAGATTGGTGATGCGACGAAATTCCACAGAGACAAACTAGTCGTGAAGATGCAGCAAAGCGGCACCAATTGCACCAGCCCGCTCGCCCAATTGCGCAGACTTCAGCACCGGGTGAACCCTGTGGCTTGGGGCATACAACATGGTGGCAAAGCGTTCCTGAATGCGCGGCATCAAGATGTCGGCATTCTCCATGACGCCACCACCGACCACGATGGTGTCGGGGTCGGACATGTTGGCAATATTGGCGAGCCCGAGTGCAACCCATGTGCTGAATTCGTCGAGCGCCTTGAGTGAAGGAATGTCTCCCGACCTAGCGCGATCGATCACTACCTCTCCTGCAATTCCCCCTGCCAATTGAGATAGCCCAGCGCCCGATGCATAGCGCTCCCAACATCCACGTTGACCACACGGACATTCATCTCCGTTTGCTTGCACCACCATGTGTCCAACTTCGCCAGCATGACCATGTGCACCATGTTGTAACGCACCACCCGAAACAAGTCCGCCGCCAATTCCCGTTCCCAACGTGACCATCCACATGTCGCGCGAGCCAACACCTGCGCCGCGTTGCCACTCTGCAAGTGCCGCACACGTTGCATCGTTGTCGCACCACACGGTTTCGCCCAACGCATGTGCAAGTTGTTCGCGTACGGGAAATTCAATTGCGGTAATCATGTTTGGTGATGAACGAATAACACCATCGCGAGAAATGAGACCAGGAACACCGAGCCCCACCGATGTGTGTTCACCGAGCTCGTGAACTATTGAAGCCAGCGTTGCAACGAGTTGATCGGCAGTAGGAGTTGGCTTGCGAACTTCGCGAACAACATTGCCTTGGTCATCGATAACTACGCCGAGGCATTTTGTGCCTCCGACATCGATGCCTGCGGCGAGACTCACGATTCGGAGCGGGACTTCAGCTCTTTCAGCGTGCTGAGAATACGCATTTCGGCGCGACGCTTCACAAACCCTGGAAGTGGAATGACTAACTCAACGGCCAAGTCGTACGCAACGCGAGTTCCGCTTCCATCTGCGTTAAACGAATACGCGCCACGTAGTGAACGCATGATGTCGCCATCAACTAAATGCCACGACAATGCATGAGGCGCCTTCGAGTAGTCGTATTCCAATGTGTAGTGAGTACTTCTACCAAGCGCAGATGCGCGGTATTCAACCGTGTGTGGTCGACCTTGTGCATCGCGTGTAAGCACAGTTGCTTCTTTGACATCTTTAGCCCATTCGGGGTATTGCTCGAAACCGCTTGCAACGTCGAAGCAACGCTCTGCTGTCGCCGAGATGAATACCGTGTCGGACCCTGAATCAACCATGAGCACTATCTTTGCCGATTTCGCCCTCTGGTGCAGAAACTTCAGAAACTATTCGTTTACCGAAAGTTCCGTACTTGCTTGCCCACAATCCGTTCAGTCCAAGCCCAAGGAGCGGTACCAACACCCCAAAAGCCAAGGTGCTTCCCGAAACGCCGTCGGTAGACCTGCGAACTATTGCCCCGCCCAGCCCTACAACGACCTGAATAGTGAGAGCCGAATTCATGATCCGCATGACCGATTTTGTGGCAACACCATCGATGAGCAAAAACAGCCCGGCCACCGAAATCTCGTCGCTTCGACTGCGCTGTACTGCCGAAAAGTAGCCCCAAATGAACGCGGCAACGCCAACCGCAAAAAGCAGCAAGTCAACGATGGCTACAAGCTTGCGCAGTGGAGAATTGAAGATGGCAACAGCAAGCACCGAAACGAATACGAAGATTGCAGTAAGCACTGCGTTCAATTTCACGATCTTCATGCATTCACCTTCAACACATCGGCAAGTCTTGCAGTAAGCACGTTGTAATCAAATTCGGCAAGTGCTCGCTTGCGCGATGCATCACCCATTGCCTGCAACTGAGATGTATTGCTGAGTAACGCATCTATTGCACGAGCAACCTTGGCAACATTGCTTGGCTCGTCGATGACTACACCTGTAACGCCGTCCACAACAGCCTCTGCAGAACCGCCGCTCTGCCCTGCCACCTGTGGAATTCCACATGCTGCGGCTTCCGAAAACACAATTCCGAATCCCTCTTGCTCGAGCCCGCCCCAGCGAGTGCGACACAACATTGCTGAAAGGTCTGCACTTGCATACAGCAACGGAAGATCCTCATTCGACACTCTTCCCAAGAGCGTGACCGGTGCATGGGTCTGGGTAATCAGTTTCTGCAACCGATCGGTGTCGCGACCTTTGCCGCCTATCGCAATACGCAACTTTGGTCTGCTTGGTGCAAGTGCCGCTGCAGCGCGAATAAGCGTGTCAAAACCTTTGCGCGGAACTAAACGACTAACACCAACGATGAGTTCGGCATCGTGGTCGAAGCCAAACTTGGAACGTGTTGCATTGCGTTGCTCGACACTGATTGGTGCAAAGCGCTGAGTGTCGACACCAGGAGGAACAACGGTGATTGGCAAATTCTCTCCACCAGCCTGACGAGCTTCTGCAGCGGGATACCCGCCTGCAGCAATGATGTGTTGAGCGCCGCGCAACACGCGTGCAAGAACTTGCTTCGAACCAGGCAATCGGCCCGGCACGGTGACTTCGGAACCATGCAGAACCACCATGTACGGAAGTTTGAGCGAAGGGCCAACGATGCCGAGTGGAACCGCAGGGTCAAGGACAATGAAGTCGGCGCCAATTTCTTCGGCCATTTCATTGATGCGTTGAATCATCCACGGGTGTGGCAGCAACACCGGTTCCTTCGTTCGCCGAATGAGATATGGCTGCTGCGCGTCGAATGCCGCAGCGTCTTTGTGTGGTGACGTAAGCACCGCGAACGAATCGGGCGGAAGCCTTCGCCACCACTCCCAAAGCAAGTTCTGAATTCCACCGACCTTTGGCGGGAAATCGTTAGTGACGAGAAGGTGTTTCATGGAAGGCGCTCGCACCAATACTGACAGATGCGTTAGCCAACCCGTACTTCAGGCAAGTTGCGCAATTCTTCGACCACAGTCGGATCTTCATCGGTTGCGGGAATGAACTGATTCAAACCAAGTCGCGCTGCGCTCCAGATTGCATGTGCTTGAAGCATTGGCTCTGCATGCGTGCAGAACTTTTGGATTGCATTACGTACTGCCTCATCGCTGGCACTGCCAATGTTGCCAAGCACAATGAGCAGATTGCGACGCACCCACATGGGGTTTCGGTCTGCAATGTACCACTGACCAACCGACTCAAGAAGTTGCGCGTCGTCCATTTCGAGCATCTGCAGAATAGGAACCCACGCGCGAACCACCGATGGTTTCGTGGTGATGCCCAACCGAATAGTTGGTGGACACACGTCTTGACACGAGTCACAGCCGTACACGCGGTCGGCAAGCGCTACTCGGTAATCGCGATTAAACACTCCGGGCTTTTGCACCAGCCATGCCAAACACTTTGCGGCATCGATGACTCCTGGTTCGACAATGGCATTAGTTGGACATGAATCCAAACAACGTTTACACGCACCACACCCATCATCGGCTGGACGCTCATTCACCACGAGCGGAGCGTCGGTCACCACACTTCCTAATACGAAGAAACTTCCTGCTCCATTGATGAGCAGGTTCGCGTTCTTGCCGTACCAACCCAACCCAGCCAGATACGCAGACTCGCGATCGACTAACGCATTGTGATCGACGAACACATGCGCGCTCCATCCATCTGCGCGTAACGCATCACTCACCACACCAAGCCCTTCGCGAAGCGACTCGTAATAATTTGCCCACGCATATCGGGCAACGCGTGCGCTGAGCTGCAGTGGCGCAGGCGGCGCATCAGTTGCGTACGAACATGCGCCAACAATCATGGACTGTGCATTTGGCACCGATACTTGCGGATTCGTCGAACGATCAGGATTGCGATACGTGAACTGCATGGTGTCGTGTAGCCCAAGCGATTTACGTGCGTGCAATGTTTCGCGAGCACGCTGCATAGTGGCTGCTGGCGCAACACCAATTCGGTCGATGCTATGAGCCGTACCGAGAGCAAGCAATTGCTCTGTGTATGCGGCCGCTTCTTCGCGACTGATTGGTTGCTGGTTAGCTAACGGCACGATGCCGAAGCGTAGGCACCATTCCGGCATTTGCAAGCAACCGGACTGCACGCTGCTCTTCGAGGTTGAAAACTACGGCTGATTCTTGGGAATCTCCGCACATAAAGGTGACGAGGCAGTCGCTGCACGCATCGGTTTCGCGCATGACGCACGACTCGCAGGTGATGACAAGGACTGGTTGACTATTGGCATTCATGATGGCTCCTGTAGTTACTGTCAGTGGGCTTTGGTCTCGGTTATTGAGTTCATGTGTGCGCCAATTGCGTACAAATGAAGTCTGCCCACCGGGTGTTACGGAGTTA
>CAITUB010000070.1 GCA_903895515.1 uncultured Acidimicrobium sp.
AACATGCAGTTGAACGTGGCGGAGTCGGCAGCCAATTACTGACCAAGGTTCGTTCAGAAATTGGCGTCCCAGCAACCAGGTTCTTTGATGCACTGGCCACTGGCATGTATGACGGAAACCTAGAAGCAAGCACCGCGGTGCGTGTTGTCACCATGTTGCGCGATGCAATGTCGAGTGATCCGTTGCAGGCATACCAACAGAGCACAGGCAAGGTCAGTTCTCCCGAAGCAATTCTTGATGATCTCACCAGCGCACTCACGCGTTCAATCGATGAACTCACGCGTCCAGTCGATGCCATCAAGCACCAGGCGAAGACAGTCACTGTTGGAATTTCGCGCAGCGATGAAGGCTTGCTTGATCGCTCGTTGGTGCAAGAAGTTCTGAAGGCCGGAGTATCGCGAGACCGCCTGTCATACAAGACATTGAAAGTGATTGCAGATCTTGATCCAGCTATTTCATCTGTCGTTGGGTTTACCCGCTATGGCATTGAAGGCAATGTTGAAGCAAATACGGCGACAGTAAACGTGATTGATCGAGGCGGAATTTCGCTCGAACTCACATCGCGCGTAGATGGCAACTCTGCTCTAGTAGGAACCAAGCACCGAGTTGCAACCGATCGCAATGTGTTGGTTGCCCGTGGTCGACGCGATAACCGCACAGTGATTTTTGTTCCAGAGACAAAAGGAACCGAAACAACTGGCATCACGCTGCTTCACGTGTTGTTCCACGATCGCTTGCCAGCCTCAACGATGAAGAATGTTTTGCAGGGCTACGACGACAGGTACAACCGACTTGTTGACTGGGTAACGGAAACCGAAGGATCATTTCGTGAAGACCGTCTGGCCGAAGTCTCGGTTGCCGACCTGCTCATTTTGCCAATTAGCGAATCGGCAAATCACTGGCGTACCTCGCAAAACGGGCAATAGCGATGCAGGGCATTGGCATTGACGCCGTAGACATTGAGCGGTTTCGTACTGCGCTTGAGCGCACGCCACAGCTGCGCAATCGTCTGTTTACAGCAGATGAATTGCAATCGCTCAGCGCCAAGTCGGACCAAGTTTCTAGCCTTGCCGCGCGCTTTGCAGTGCGCGAAGCAACGATGAAAGCCCTAGGGGTTGGGCTTGGAGCATTCGACCTGCACGACGTATCAGTAATGAAGTTGACCTCGGGTCAACCAACATTGCGCATCGAGGGTCGGGCCAAACTACTTGCAGACGCGCGAGGAATTACGTCGTGGCAAGTGTCAATTTCACATACCGACAGCGTGGCAGTCGCTGTCGTTGCTGCTGAGTAGAAACCCATGAATGCACAACGCTGGGCGTGGGCCGAGATCGACCTCGGTGCACTTCGTCATAATGTTGCAACTCTTGCAACCCATATTGGTCCGCAACAATTATGGGCGGTAGTCAAAGCCGACGCATACGGCCATGGCGCAATTGAATGCGCGCGAGTTGCTCTGCAGTCAGGGGCGCAAGGACTATGTGTTGCGCTGGTGTCTGAAGGCATCGCGCTTCGTCAAAGCGGAATCAATGCTCCTATTTTGATCATGAGCGAGCAGCCGGCAGAGCAACATCGCGACATCATTTCGTACGGTCTTATTGCCACGTTGTACAACGAAGCAACCGTTACTGAATTCGCGCGCACTGCACATGATCTTGAAATCATGGCCTCAGTACATGTGAAAGTGGATTCCGGAATGCACCGAGTAGGTGTGTCGCCTGAAGATGCGGTGAAGGTTGCCAAACTTGTTGCCGAGTCGCAGTGGTTATCGCTTGAAGGAATATTCACACACTTGGCAACAGCAGATGTTGTGGATACACAATTTGCACAACAACAAGTTTCGACATTCTCGCGTTGTGTCGAACAAGTACGCGCTAGCGGAATTGAAGTGCGCCATGTGCATGTTTCAAATTCTGCTTCTGCAATTCGCAAACTCGATGCAGGCGCTGGCTGCACCATGGCGCGAGTTGGTATTGCTCTGTACGGAATACCTGGTGATGCACACACCAATTCATTTGGCGCAACACATCAACTTGATCTTCGCCCGGTGATGTCGGTGCATGCGCGCGTGTCACACGTGCAGCGAGTTGCTGCAGGGCAAGGCGTGTCGTATGGGTTGAAGCGAACGATGGAACAAGATTCAACAGTTGCCACTCTTCCGCTTGGTTATGCAGACGGCGTGCCCCGTGGTTTGTGGGAGAGCGGGTCTGTACTCATCGGTGGAATTCGCCGCCCGTTTGCGGGTGTAGTCACGATGGATCAAATCATGGTGAACTGCACAGATGATGCAGTGCGCATTGGCGACGAGGTGGTGTTGATTGGCGCACAGGGTTCTGAAGTTATTACCGCCAATGAATGGGCTAACAAAATGGGCACCATTG
>CAITUB010000071.1 GCA_903895515.1 uncultured Acidimicrobium sp.
ACTGGTCATGGCATCAACCACGTCGCGTGTTTGGAAAGCAATTGATTCCACAACTGCGCAAGCAATGTGCGCGCTTGTGGTTCCGCGTGTGATGCCAAGAATTGCGCCGCGTGCGTATGGGTCCCACCACGGGCTACCCAGCCCCGTGAATGCGGGAACCACCACAACTCCTCCGGAGTTTGCAACTGATTCTGCAAGGGGACCGACCTGTGATGCGTGATCGATGATGTTGATGCCGTCGCGCAGCCACTGAATAGCGCTGCCGGTGACAAAGATTGCGCCTTCAAGTGCGTACGTGGTTTCGCCGGTGCCTAAGTCCCATGCAACGGTGGTGAGCATGCCTTCAGTTGGAGGCGGGCAAGCAGTTCCCACGTTCATGAGCACGAAACTTCCCGTTCCGTATGTGTTCTTGCTGCTTCCAGTTTTGAAACATGCCTGACCAAACAATGCGGCTTGTTGATCGCCTGCAATTCCAGAAATTGGAATGCCTGCTGGGATGCCAGACGTTGCAGCAGTTGCTCCTACGCGACCACTTGATGCAACAACTGTTGGCAGTGCGTGCATTGGAACACCAAACAGAGCACACAATTCTGAGCTCCACTGCATGGAGGTGATGTCGAATAACATGGTGCGGCTTGCGTTCGATGCATCAGTAACAAATGAAGCGCCTTGTGTGAGATTCCAGATGATCCAGGAGTCGATGGTGCCGAGTGCAAGTTGCGGGGTAATGGGAACATTGCCATGTTGCAGCAACCATTCCATTTTTGAGCCAGAAAAGTACGGATCAAGAACGAGACCAGTTTTTGCACGCACAAGTGGAAGCTCGGATGCAAGTTCGCCACATCGGTCGGCGGTGCGACGGTCTTGCCACACGATTGCATTGCCGTATGGCTTGCCCGTGAGTTTGTCCCATGCAAGAACGGTTTCGCGTTGATTGGTAATGCCGATGGCCGCAATTGGTGCATTCACCTGAGCAATGACTGCGCTTAGCGTTGCGTGTACTGCTTGCCAAATTTCGTTCGCATCATGCTCTACCCAGCCGGGTGTTGGGAAGTATTGAGTAAATTCCTGATACGCCGAAACGGATGGAGAGCCATCTACATATACAGCGCGAGACCTGATTCCGGTTGTACCTGCATCGATCGCAATGACGACTGCGGTCGTGCTCATGGTTTGTTCAGGTTGGTCTGCTGCGATGGGTCGATATCGCGAGGTTGTTTGTCGGTCGGAATACCGCACGAGCTCAGCAGTGGGAGTGCGGAGACCAGCGCAATGAGCAACATGGTTCGAATACGCGATGTGGTGTTATTCATGAGTGTGCTCGTCATGGGTTTGAGTTGTATCAATTGGTAGTTCAACAATAAATCTGGCGCCGCGGATTCCATCTGTGCGGTTCTCGGCCCAAATTCTGCCACGGTGCAGAGTCACGTGTTCGCGCGCCAATGCAAGCCCAAGACCAGCGCCTTCGGTTCCGGCGCGTCTGCCGGCTGCACCTCCGCGAGAGAATCGCTCAAAGATCTTGATGAACTCGCCTTCAATCAAGCCGTCGCCATCGTCTTCAACAACGATCCACACATTCGTTGGAGGGGATTCATCATCGGCGAGTTGAATAACAATTTTCGGCTTGCCGCCGCTGTGAATGCGAGCGTTGTCGAGAAGGTTGGCAATCACGCGCGCCATGCGTCGCTTATCTCCACGAATGGCAACAAGAGCAGCGATGTCGTCGCAACGGATTTCAGTACGAGGAAGACTGCTCACCGATACGGCTTGCTTAATGAATTCAAAAAGCGAAAGTGGTTCGAGCACCAAGCGAATGGCGCCTGCGTCGAACCTTGAAATTTCAAGTAAGTCCTCAACGAGACCTTGGAAGCGGGCAACATCGCTGGACAATAAATCGAGTGCTGCTTGTGAACGTTCTGGCAAATCATCGCGCCTCGATTCGAGCACTTGCACCGATGCGGCAAGAGTCATGAGTGGACTGCGGAGCTCGTGACTGACGTCCGATGTGAAGCGCGCATCACGTTCAACTCGCTCTTGCAAGGTGGTCACCATGTCGTTGAACGCCGAGGTGAGCGCTTGCATATCGGGGTCGTCGGTGGGTTCAAGGCGGGTTTCTAACCGACCATCAGCAATAGCGCGAGCAGCTTGCGCCGCATTGGCAAGTGGTCGTACTGCGCGGCGTGAAGCAAACACTCCAAGGGCGATACCAACGAACGTCGTGATAATCGCTGCAAGGGCAAGCGCCAATCGCACGCTTTGCAAGGCATCGCGCACCTCTCGCAAATTGTCGTATTCGAAATACATGGCGTTAATGCGGGGAAGTGGAATTCCAACAACGAGCGCTTGGCCTTTCAGGCTGTCCACAATCATGGACGCGGCCTTTTGGTCACGTTGCACGCGTTGCAACAGCGCTGGTGGAATCATCTGGCGCGAAAACAGCGGGCTACTTCCTGTCCACGTGTTATCGATGTAAATAATTCGATGTGCGCTGCCGCCCTGATCGAGTGCGATAAGGATCTCTTTTGGCGAGCGAAGGAGATCATTTTGTGTACGCCGAGCGTTGGTGATTGCTTGGTTTGTCTCGGTGGACACTCGTTGGTCAACAAGGTTGGAACGTGTGAATGAATAGGTCACTAGAGCAAGCACGCTGGAGAGCAGCAGTGCTCCTGCAACGAAGATGAGCAAGATTCGATTGCGCAGACCAATTCTTCGCGGTCGCAAACGATGCACCGAATTGCGAATCAGTTTGCGCGTGCGAGTAAGTCGGTACCGAGCGTCGGGCTTATCGGAAAAAATGTCGGTCACGATTGCAAGCGATAGCCAAGCCCGCGAACCGTCACCACGTGTGTGGGGTTAGCGGGATCGGTCTCCACTTTCATACGCAGTCGTCGGATGTGCACGTCTACTAAGCGCCCATCGCCGAAGTATCCATACCCCCACACCTTGTCCAACAACAATTCACGGCTGAATACTCCGCCCGGATCATTGGCAAGTTCACACAACAAACGAAACTCGGTTTTCGTGAGTTCAACCTCTGCGTTATTGAGGATGACTTTTCCTTCATCGGGAATGATTTCCAAATTGCCAAACAACAACTTGGAGTGCCCTGGTTTCGAAGGACGCACACGTCGCAACAACGCGCGAATTCGTGCTGCAAGTTCTTTTGGCGCAAATGGCTTAGTGAGGTAGTCGTCTGCTCCTGCTTCAAGACCTGCAACAACGTCATGAGTATCTGCGCGTGCAGTCACCATAACGATGGGGACATCGCTTGATTTACGAATATTGCGGCAGAGTTCGAACCCGTCAATGCCTGGAAGCATGATGTCAATCAGGACAACATCGGCTGGGTGCTTGGCAAAAATTGCTATTGCATCTTCGCCACTTGCCGCTTCGTCAACGATCCAGCCTTCATCCTCGAGTGCAAGTTTGACTGAGGCGCGAATCCGTTCGTCGTCTTCAACGGCCAATACGCGAATACCCACAGTCACAATGTCTACTCTGTCTCTGCACTTGCAGCCATGATCAACTGTGAGAGCTGGTCAAATATGGCTGGGGAAGAGGTCAAGATTTCGGCGGGACGTGCTGAATTGCCACTGAAATCGCCACTCCTGCAACCCGCTTCGTGGGCAATCAGAATTCCGGCAGCGATGTCCCACTGATGGAGATTTTCCTCAAAATACGCATCGATGCGACCGCACGCAACAAAGCACAGGTCGATTGCTGCGGCGCCTGCACGACGGATGTCGCGAATCTTGTGGATGAACTGGGAAACACGTTTTGCCTGGATGGTGCGCTGTTCTGCTGAATAGCTGAACCCGGTGCATACCAATGCTTGAGATACATCGGAGATGGTGTTGCAGCGGATGGGCTCGCCGTTTAAGAAAGCGCCACCACCGCGAGTAGCGGAAAACATTTCGCCAAGGGACGGTATATATACGACTCCTGCAAGAGGCCCGTTGCTGTCCTCAGCGCCGATCGATACCGCCCAGGCTGGGAGGTCGTATAAGAAGTTGGTCGTGCCATCAATAGGGTCGATGTACCAGGTGATGCCGCTTGTTCCAGCAATTGAAGCGCCTTCTTCGCCAACAATGGCATCGAGTGGACGCCGTTCGCGCATGCCCTCCACGATGAGTTTTTCGGACGCGCGATCAAATTCGGTGACCATGTCGGTGGCTGTTGATTTTGTTTGCACATTCTGCAGGCCAGCCTTGCGTCCCGCGAGTGCCATATCGCCTGCTGCGCGAGCGAGTTCGCTTGCAACGAGAAGTAATTCGTCGGCGAGTGTCACGAAGCGCGAGTTTCCTTGTCGGCAAGTTCTCGCCATTCACCAATTGCGCGCAGTGCAAGCACTGCAACAACGCTCATGCCGAGTGCGCCGATGAGTGATCCAGTGAACATGCCAATTCCATTTGGAACCGCACATGACCCTGAACATTGCACGTCCACCATGAGATACCCCATCGCGGCGCCAGCACATCCAGAAATGAGAATTCCCGAGAATGCAATTGCGCGAGCACGAATAGAGGGAAGGGCTGAAAGTGGTCGTTGCGGATCGGGAGCGGTGGGCACGGCAACAGCGTAGTTGTCGTATCGTTGTGCACATAGTGGAGACAACAGCAGGCGAATCATTGCGCACCATTGCGCATGTGGACATGGACATGTTTTTTGTGGCCGTAGAACTGCTTCGGCGCCCAGAACTTGTTGGCAAGCCAGTTGTGGTTGGCGGCGACGGAAGCAGAGGAGTTGTGGCCGCTGCTTCCTATGAAGCGCGACGCTTCGGTGTGTTTTCGGCCATGCCGTCATCGCGTGCGAAACGACTGTGTCCAGATGCAATCTTTTTGCCTGGGGACATGAACACCTATGTAGAGGTGAGCTCGCAGGTGTTCGATATCT
>CAITUB010000072.1 GCA_903895515.1 uncultured Acidimicrobium sp.
AGGTGCTAAATCATTCCTCGATCTTCCCCGCACACTTGAATACTTGGAAACCCTTGGTGTTCCAGTAGTTGGTGTGGCATGCGATGAGTTCCCTGCATTCACCGTGCACTCCAGTGGTTTACCAATTCCTGCGCGCGTCGAAACTGTGCAACAACTTGCTAGTTACACACGTGCACATCGCGCACTTGGCCGCCTAGGTGGAATTCTTGCCTGTGTGCCCGTTCCACTTGCCGATTCGCTCGACAAAAACACCATCGACAAAATCATTGAAGAGTCACTCGCGGCAACTGCAAAAGCAGGAATTGTTGGGCCAGCAGTAACTCCACACGTGCTTGGCGCAATTGCCGCAGCAACATCTGGCACCAGCGTGGTTGCCAATTTGTCACTCGCAGAAAACAATGCACGCGTTGCCGCAGAATTGGCAGTCCAACTTCGTAACTAACGCACACATCCCCGCGTAGGCACGGCGCCTGCCGGCTGAAGGGGGACATGTGATTGTTTGTTGGTCATTAAAAGGTGGCAGTGGAACCACGGTGGTCAGTGCGGCACTCGCTCTCACCCTTGCACAACGCAATAATGCTGCGGTTCGCATTGTCGATTTAGCGGGTGACATTCCATCGGCACTCGGCATTGCCGAGTCGTCCGGCCAAGGCGTCACTAATTGGTTGCAACAACTGCAACGCGAACCAATTCAGTCACTGCAAATTCCCGTAACCGCACGAGTGTCGCTCATCCCTCGGGGCAACGGTTCGCTCATGCACCACGACCTCACCTCCGAGCATTGCAACACACTTGCTACGGAACTTGATACATCAAACGAACTGACAGTGGTTGATGCAGGAAGTGGGCACATTCCACAACTCATCAACAACGCCACTACTTCACTACTGGTCATTCGCCCGTGTTACTTAGCTCTGCGTAAAGCAGCGCACCTTTCAGTAAAGCCGCACGGCATTGTGCTGATTAACGAGCCAGGCCGGTCGCTGGGCAAACGAGACGTGGATTCGGTAGTTGGTGCCCCAGTGTTGGTCGAACTACCGCTTGACCCAACTATTGCTCGCTGTGTCGATGCGGGTTTACTGGCAAGCCGTATTCCCACCATGTTGTCGCAGCATCTTGCACATGTTGCATGACGAACTGGGCTCGTTAGCAACACACTTCGCTTCTCCACATATCACCGAGGTCATGGTCAATAACGAGACTTCTGTGTTCATCGAAGACCACACGGGAATGCACTATGTGGGTGAACTTCACCCTGGAGAATTGCACGCCATTGTGGAACGAATTTTGCTTCCACTCGGCAAACGGCTCGACCGCGTGTCGCCAATTGTGGATGCGCGATTGCGCGATGGCTCACGGTTGTGCGCGGTAATTCCTCCTGTCAGTCCGCATGGCATGTGCGTCAGCATCCGACGATTCACACAAGAAACCCTCTCGTTGCAACATTTTGCAGAAAAGCCTGTAATCAATCTGTTGCTTCAGGCTGTTCGTAACCGATGCAACATCGTGGTGTCGGGAAAAGCAGGCAGTGGAAAAACGTCACTGCTGAATGTGTTGTGTTCACACATGCATTCACACGAACGAGTGGTCACAATTGAAGACGTTCGCGAACTCGCAATCACTTTGCCAAATGCCGTGCAACTGGAGACTCGGCCCAACACACCCGAGGGGTTAGCGGGCATCAACATGACCGACCTTGTGCGCACTGCCCTTCGCCTTCGCCCCGACCGCATCATCGTTGGCGAAATTCGCGGCGCCGAAGTGGTGGACATGTTGTCAGCACTGAATAC
>CAITUB010000073.1 GCA_903895515.1 uncultured Acidimicrobium sp.
CCGGTGCCAAACGTTGGCTGGGTGTTTAACGAACGCTTGCCTGTGCGTCCGTCGGCAGCGAAGTCGGTAAAGAAAGCAAGTCGCGAAGCGAACAGGCCAATGCCAGTTCCAAAAGCTCCGCCGCCTGCATCGAAACTTCCTGCACCAAAGCAGCAAGCACCTGCAGCGAAACCACAAGCCGCAAAAACTCCTGCGCCAAAACTTTCTGCAAAACCAAAAGCCGCAACTATCAATGAGCTCACACCGTTTCTTGAATTTGTCGAGAAGTATCCGGTGGGCAGCAAAGTAAAGGGTGTTGTCGATCAATATTCCGCACATGGCGTGTACGTAAAAATCGGCGACGTTCGCGGTTACTTGCCACTTCGCCTTATGGCCACACCAGCACCGCGCAGTGCGCGCGAGCACGTGAAAATTGGCCAGCAGGTAAACCTTTCGGTCGACAGTTTTGTGGCATCGCGTCGAAGCATCGACGTAGCCATTGTGGGCACGGTTACACCAATGAAGAAGGCCCCAGCGCCTGCCGCAACGCCTACGAAAGCCAAGAAGAAAAAGAAGCGCCCACAGCAAAAACCTGTGCGTCAACCTGCGCCAACTCGTAAGGCAGTGGCCAAGAAGAAGTAGTTTGTTCACGTGCTTATCGCTACGTGGAACGTGAATTCGTTAAAGGCTCGCTTGCCGCGAGTGCAGGGTTGGATCGAAGAAAATCAACCCGATGTGCTGTGCATTCAAGAAACCAAAATGACCGAGGCCGCGTTTCCTGCACTCACATTCCAAGAAATGGGATACGAAACCGCACACCTTGGCCAAGGTCAGTGGAACGGCGTCGCAATTTTGTCGAAGGTGGGCTTAACCGATGTGGTTGCCAACTTTGCAACAGGCGAGCCCGATGCCGAAGCGCGCATTATTAGCGCAACATGCAACGGCATAAAAGTGGTGTGCGTGTATGTGCCCAATGGTCGCGAACTTGAGCACGAGCACTACCAATACAAACTACGTTGGATGAAACAGTTGCGCGATCACGTAGACACCATTGCCAAGCCAACCGAAGACGTTGTGGTTACGGGCGATTTCAACATTGCGCCAACCGATATCGATGTTTGGGACCCAGCCGTATTCATTGGTGCAACACACACCAGCGAACCCGAGCGCAAAGTACTCAGCGACCTGTGCGCGTGGGGCCTCACCGACATCTTCCGCGAGCAGCACCCAGAGCCAAAGCTGTATTCATGGTGGGACTACCGCGATGGCAGTTTCCATAAAGCTCACGGCATGCGCATTGACTACTTATTGGTCACCAAATCGCTCGCTGCCAAAACCATCGAAACGGCAATTGATCGCAACGCACGCAAGGGCGAAAAGCCAAGCGATCACGCGCCAGTCACCATGATCGTTTCATGACCGAGCCAATTCAGCCAGCAAACAATTTCGCGGGCTTTCATGTGCGCCAAGTGCCCATGACGCCAGAAGAAGAAGCGAAGGCCAAAGTTGCCGAAACCATGCGCAACGACATTCGCGAGTTTGCAACTGGCAACGACGTCAGCTTTTTAGACCGCAGCCCAATCATTGGTGCAATTAATCCGTTGTCAGCACCAATGCATATCGACACGCACATCAATAGCGAAGGCGTCAACATGGTGACGGGCACTGTTACCTTTGGCCCGCAATACGAAGGCGCACCAACGTGTGTGCATGGCGGTTTCATTGCTGCTTATTTCGACGAAGTGTTGGGCGTTGCGCAAAGCACCACGGGCAACCCGGGCATGACGGTGAACCTCACCATCGATTACCGCTCACCAACACCAATCAACAAACCGTTGGTATTCA
>CAITUB010000074.1 GCA_903895515.1 uncultured Acidimicrobium sp.
AGATCGAGCACTCGTGGTCCCCAACGCGACGAAATGTCGTCGTCAAGCTCAACTACTCGGTTTGCAGTCACGGCCTTCAGACCGCCCCAACCATCGCGTGCAGCAACGGTTGTCGCATCTTGCGCACAGCACTTTGTGTCGGCAAGGAAAATGAAGTCTGGGTCCGAGGAAACTATGACCTCGGCTGAAAGCTGCGGGTAATCATTTCCTGCTTCAACGTTGTCGGCAATGTTGCGCATGCCGAACAAGTTGAAAATTTGACCGATAAAGGTATTTGACGTCACCGAATAATACGTGTTGTCAAGTTCGTAGTAGTACGACAACGGTGGGTTCGAGAACTTCACCGAAGCAACCGCATCTTCAATGCCGGTTTGCAATGTCTTTGACACTTCAATAGCGGCTTGACTGTGGCCAGTGAGTACACCGAGCTGTTCAATTTGCTCGTACACATTTTCCAAACTCATTGCTGCTCCAGCAATGAACACCGGAATGTTTAAGGTCTTGAGTTGCTCCACCAAACTGCCTGGGTCATACGAAACGATGACGAGGTCCGGTGAATAACCGCTGATTGCTTCAATGTTTGGTTCGAAACCCGACAACTTGGTGCCGAGCGCTACAGCTTCTGCTGGAAAGTTTGAATATTCATCCACTGCAACAACCTGTGAACCTGCGCCAATGGCGTACAGCATTTCGGTTGCCGATGGTGACAGCGAAATGATGCTGGTTGGTTGCGCATCAAGTGTGAGATCGCCAACAGTTACTGGATACACATCGGCAGTTACTGCTGCGGTATCGGTTGTGCTGGTTGAAGATCCGCCACAACTTGCCATAACGGCGGTGAGGGAAAGAAAAAGACCGGCGATGCCGGCCTTGGTGAACTTGTTCATATGTTCTCCTAGCTCTTCTTGCGAGAGCGGTTGATGTAGCTACGCATTAGGCGACCGGACTTACGAACTCACTTTCTGTTGAAAGCGTTCGCATTACCGTTGCGGGACAGTGCCGGAATCTCACCGGACTTCGCTGAATGTTTTGCCCTTCGGCTATCACCGAAGTGGGGTTACCTTAGCGCAGGTGCGCGGTTGTTATGCAAATAACGCGGCGAGGCGTTCCATGCCCTCGACCAAATCGGCGTCACCGAGCGCAAAACTGAAGCGGGCATAGCCGGGTGCGCCAAATGCTTCGCCCGGAACAAAGGCAACCTTGGCAACGTCGAGCACCAAGTCGGCAAGTTCCATGCTGTTCGTTGCCTTCTTGCCACCAATGTCGCGACCAAGCAGGCCACGAACATTCGGGAAGCAATAGAACGCGCCTTGCGGCTCCATGCACGTAACGCCAGGAATTGCCGTGAGCATGTTGTGCATCAGCGTTCCGCGTCGTTCAAAACTTTCGCGCATCATGGCAACTGCAGAGAGGTCTCCACTCACCGCTTCGAGCGCCGCAATTTGTGCAACGTTGGAAACGTTCGATGTGGTGTGCGATTGAAAGTTGATTGCGGCCTTCATCACATCTTTTGGACCGATCATCCAGCCAACTCGCCAACCCGTCATTGCGTATGTCTTTGCAACGCCGTTCACGATGACGCACTTGTCGGCTAATTCGGGAACCAGTGTTGGCATACTCGAAAACTTGTGCTTGCCATAGGTGAGGTGTTCGTAAATTTCGTCGGTCACTACCCAAATGCCGTGCTGCACTGCCCACTTGCCAATGGCAATAGTTTCTTCTGGCGAATACACCGCACCACTTGGGTTGTCTGGTGAAACGAACAACAACACTTTCGTGCGTGGCGTGCGAACTTTTTCCAACTGCTCAACAGTTACTTTGAATTCGGTTTCTTCCGTGGTGTCCACTACAACGGAAACTCCACCAGCCAGCGAAATTGCTTCTGGATACGTTGTCCAATACGGAGCAGGAACAATGACTTCATCACCCGGATCGCACAATGCAGCGAATGCCACGAACACCGCATGCTTGCCACCGTTGGTAACCAACACTTGCGACGCTTCCACTGAGAATCCGCTATCGCGTTTTGTTTTTACCGCAATTGCTTCGCGCAGTTCTGGCAAACCAGCGGCAGGTGTGTACCGGTGAAACTTTGGGTCACGCGCTGCACGAACTGCCGCTTCAACAATGCGCTCAGGCGTAGGAAAGTCGGGCTCGCCTGCACCAAACCCAATGACGTTTTCGCCCTTTGCCTTCAGCGCTTTAGCCTTCGCGTCCACTGCAAGAGTGGCCGATTCGGCAATGGCTGCGAGGCGTGCAGAAACACGGTTCTGAGGGTTTTGATGCGTGGTCACGCCTGCCATGCTTACACAGTGGAGTTGGCCGAAGCGAAAACAATGCTGGTTCTGGCATGAACGTTGACGACGTTTTAGACGCCGACTGGGAGGCCGTAGGAACGCTGCGCAACCCTGTTTTGGTGGTTGCTCTGCGCGGCTGGTTTGACGTGTGTGGCGTGGCTACAGGCGCCCTCGAGTGGGCAATTCAGGACCGCGCGGTCACCGTGGTGGCCTCGGTTGACCCCGACCCATTTTTCGATTTCACCCAGGAACGACCCGAAACATTTATTGATGAAGATGGCGAGCGACTCATTCGCTGGCCCGAAAATGACTTCCTCATTGCGCGCTTCCCCGAAGGTTCTCGCGACTTGGTCATCCTGTCTGGCGTGGAACCTCACCTGCACTGGGGCGTGTTCGCCGACTGCATCGTGGAATGTGCACAACAACTTGGCTGCGAGGTCGTAGTTACGGTTGGCGCTGCTGCAGAAGGAGTTCCACACACTCGCTCGCCGCAAGTGGTGGGCAGTAGCAGCAATCAATCACTCGCCCGCCGGCTTGGCCTATCGCGTCCGCAGTATCAAGGACCAACCGGTGTGGTTGGAGTTATTCAAGAACGACTCGACCGCGAAGGAATTGCGGGAGTTTCGCTACGAGTAGGTGTTCCTCACTATTTGACCAATGCGCAACACCCGAAATCTTCTGCAGCGTTATTGCGACACTTAGAACACGTGCTGGGCATTCCCACAAGTCACGGCGAAATGTATGAAGAGATTCAGCGTTGGGAAGAACTCCACGACGCTGCTGTTGAGGGTGACGATCAAACCGTCAGCTACCTCACGATGCTTGAAGACGAATATGACCGTCGCACCGAAGCAGAACTTCCATCAGCCGATGCACTCGCGGAGGAATTTGAACAATTCTTGCGCGAACAACAAGACGGCGACGACAAGTAGTTGAAAACGTAAGAAGCCCCGACCTTTCGGCCGGGGCTTCTCAACAGGGGGTTTCGGTCAGATGACCGAACTGCTTACTTGCTGTTAACCAATGCAACCTTTGCAAGTGCTGCGGTCTTGATTGCGCCAGTCAATGGTGCATATCCGAGGCCTTCAGCGTTTGCTGGTGCGTAGGTTTCAATGATCCACTTGAAGTACGAAGCAACAAGGGCGTTCTTTGCGCTCTTTGCTTGCTTAGCAAGTGCATAGGTAACTGCAACTACTGGATAGGCAGTGGTGTTTTTTGTCTGCTTGTAGTCGAAACTTACGAATCCCTTGTCATCAACAGTTGAACCACTCAACATTGCAGCAGTGTTTGCTGAAGTTGGTGCGGTGTAGATGCCGGCTGCGTTCTTCACCAATGCTGCCTTCACACCGTTGGCTGCGCGCTCGTTTACGAACGACACTTCCATGTATCCGATGGTTCCGTTGTTGTCCTTCACGTAGTTAGCAAGATCTGCTGAACCACTGAAAGCCTGGAAACGGCTGCCCTGAGCTGAAACCTGTGCACTGCCACCAGGAACACCAGTGGTGAACGAGTCGTTCTGGGTCCAGTCTGGGTTAGTTGCTGACTTCATGAACAAGGTGAAGTTGTTGGTGGTTCCCGAAGTACCTGAACGGTATGCAACGGTGATGGTCTTGTCTGGAAGGGTTACTGCACCCTGCTTGAACTTCGAAACTTCCTTGCCATCAACTTTTACTGAGTACTGAACTGAAGAGCTCAAACCCTTGACGCTGATAGTGACTTCACCCTTTTTGGCAACTACTGAAGTAGCAATTGCTTTCTTGGCGGTGTTGTCGTAGATCTCAATCTTCTTGCCTGAAGCCTTCTTCAATGACGAAGGGTTCAAGGTGACGGTTGCGATTGCAGCGAATGGGCCAACTGGCTGCCACT
The DNA here is from genome assembly GCA_903895515.1 of uncultured Acidimicrobium sp. Lineage (GTDB taxonomy): Bacteria > Actinomycetota > Acidimicrobiia > Acidimicrobiales > Ilumatobacteraceae > UBA3006. The sequence goes on from CAITUB010000074.1 coordinate 4,164, forward strand.
GAGCGGTAACGCCCTTGTAGTCAGAAGACTTCTTGATGTTTGACCAAGTTGGGTTTGCCTTCATGTCTGCAGCAATGTTCGAGTCATTCCACTTGGTGATCAAACCAGAGAAAATTCCGTTCACTGTGTTCGCACTCAATGACAAGGTTGCACCTTGCAACTCATCAAGACGGTAACCAAATGCAATTGCGCCACCGACGTAAGGAACGTATGTCCAGTCGAATGATGCAGCATCTGTTGATGCAACTGCTGAGTCGGTTCCTGCATAGTCGGTACCGGAAGTTGCAGTTGCAGCTTTGAAAGCTTTCTTTCCTGCACCTGAACCGCCACCTGGGTTCTTGTAAGAAACAGTGTTACCTGGGTTCGCTGCATTGAATGCAACTTCTGCGTTTGCAAGGAAGTTCTGTGGGAAGGTTGCACCTTCGCCAGCAGCGCTTTCTGCAAGTGCCACTGATGAAACAGTGAGCGATGCAACAACGGCAACGCCGACTGCTGCAACAACTTTACGAATATTTCGCATGTGTTTTTGATCCTTTGTTTGGGTCTTCTGACAAGCAAGACGCTACAAAGGCGGGCTTACAGGGAGATATCTCCCGCACTAACCTTTCCGAAACGGAAGGTAAATATTTGGTAAACGATCAGCCGAACTTGCCCTGTACGTAGTCAGCGGTGCGGGTATCCGTTGGATTCGTAAACATCTTTCGAGTCTGATCGGCTTCCACCAGCACTCCTGGTCCACCATCACTCAGGAAGAACGCGCAGTAATCGCTTACGCGGCTTGCCTGTTGCATGTTGTGGGTCACGATGACCACTGTAATTTTCTCGGCTAATTCCTTAATGGTTTCCTCAATGCGCAGGGTGCTGCCAGGGTCAAGAGCTGAACATGGTTCGTCCATCAGCAGTACTTCTGGCTCAACAGCAAGTGAACGGGCGATGCACAAGCGTTGTTGCTGACCACCCGAAAGTGAACCGCCGCTTGCATCTAAACGATCTTTAACTTCCTTCCATAAACCAGCACGATTCAGGCATTTTTCAACCAAATCATCTTCATTGTCGATCTTGATGTGCGCAAGCTTCAAACCAGAGATCACGTTTTCACGAATAGTCATAGCTGGAAATGGGTTTGGCTTTTGGAACACCATGCCGACCTTCAATCGAATAGCTGCTGGGTCAACACTTTCGCCGTAAATATCGTCGCCGTGCAGCAACACTTCACCAGCCATTGCCGAATTAGGAATGAATTCATGCATGCGGTTAAGCAAGCGCAAGTAGGTGGACTTGCCGCAGCCTGACGGCCCAATCAAACCAGTTACAGACTTTGCAGGAAATCGCAAAGAAACGCCTGAAAGCGCGTGATGCTTGCCAAACCAAGCATGTGCATCGCGAGTTTCCAATCCTGCGAATGCCTGCTCCGGTGTATCCAGCACTGCTGATGAATTCGACATATCTGTCCTTTCACTTTCAATTCGTTGAGAAACTGTTGTTACTTTCATGATCTAACGCTTGTCCTTGCCGCCAAGTTTGCGTGCAGTAAAGAACAAAGCAAAAACTGCGAGCATTAATACAAGTGCGCCAGTCCACGCACGATTTACCGCGTACTCGGTGCCAATTTGCAACATTCCGAAAACGTAAATTGGCAGCGAAGCGATTGGCCCCTTTATTGGGTTAAACCCAAATGCTGTGCTTGATCCTGCAGTAAGCAACAACGGTGCGGTTTCACCAATTACACGCGCAACACCAAGAATTGCAGCCGTAATTAATCCACTGCGAACCGTTGGCAAAACAACCATCAACGTGGTGCGCCATTGACGAGCGCCTAACGCCAAACTTGCCGATCGCAAGTCGTCTGGAACAAGCTTCAACACTTCTTCAGAAGTACGTGCAACTGTTGGCAACATCAAAATTCCAAGAGCTAGTGAACCGCCGAAAGCAGTTGGACCGTGTGTAGCCGAGACATACGTCGTGAACACAAATAGTCCAGCAACGATCGAAGGCACACCACTCATTGACTGAATGACGAAACGCACCAAGAAAGTAAAACGTCCCTTAATTTCGGTGAGATACACGCCGCTCAAAATGCCCAATGGCAACGTAATTGCCGTTGCCATCAACACCATCATCATCGATCCCAGCATGGCGTGAAGTGCCCCACCCATATTGAGTTCGTCGTCTGGAACCGTGGTCCGCATGTCGGAAGTGACGAAATTCAATTTCAATCCAACTATTCCTTTTACGAGCACGCTTCCAAAAATTGAAATCCAAGGAGCAAATGCGAGTAAAGCAGCTGCAGTGATGAAGAGTTGAATCTTTGCATTTCCACGCTCTTTCGCAGACAATTTCCGACCACGAATGATGATCAACAAGACAGAAACGAGAAACACTGTTACTGCCCAACCATCTACACCGGCAAAGCCCGTGAACAACACGATTACAAACGAAATAAACCCAACAAGACCAATAGATACGGCGGAACGTGTGGTATCTGCGCGTTTACGTTGCCATGGCCGAGTTGGTTGTGGAATGGTTACTTCAGACATTACGACCTCGTAGTCTTTGCCACGATTGCAGAGGCAACCATGTTGACCGAAAGAGTAAGAAGGAAGAGCACAAATCCTGCTGCAACTAATGCTGTGAGTTCTTCGGACGAACTTTCACCAAAACGAGTAGCGATAAGCGAAGCAACGTTGCCACCTTCTGATTCTAAAATTCGGAAGGTGTATCGGAAGTTCAGGTTCAGAACTAAATACACAGCAACGGTTTCGCCAAGTGCGCGACCAAGGCCGAGCATTGCTCCACCTACAACACCACTCTTGCCAAATGGCAGAACAACAGTTTTAATGGCGCCCCACTTTGAACCACCAAGCGCGTAACAGGTGTCAATTAATTCGCGCGGTGTGCGTGAATACACTTCGCGCGCAACTGATGTTGTAATCGGCACCACCATTGATGCAAGCACGCAACCGGCCACAAACGGGCTGCGGCCATAGTTGTCGGAAATGGTATTGAAAATTGGTACGAATCCAAGTCGGTTTCCGAGAAATGATGCCCAGCGCTGACCAAAGTTGGTGAAGATTTGGATTCCCCACAGACCAAAAATTAGCGACGGAATTGCTGCGGCAAGGTCAAGCAAACCGCTCAACATTTTTCGCACTCGACCGGTTGCATAGAACTCGATGTACAACGCACCTGCAATCGACATGGGGACTGCAAACAGCAATGCAATTGCAGAAACAATGATTGTTCCAACGAGCATTGGTCCCATTCCAAATTCGCTTGGAATTCCTTCTTCCATACTGGAAGACCAATTGGTTCCCGTGATGAACTTGAGACCGTATTGCGAAAAAACTTGTGCGCCGCGCGCAAATAGGAATGAACCGATCAGTCCAAGAATGACGAGCGAGGTGAGTGCGCCGGCTGTAACGATGCCGCGGAATACTTTGTCGCCACGACTGTGCACCACATGCATTTCACGCTTGAGGGGTGCGACGATATTCACGCCCGAATCTTGTCAGCGAAGGGTTATTTTGAGATGAGGTTTAGATGAACGACAGGTAAACAGTTACGACCTGAGCGCAGTGACAATTCCATCGGGTTCCGCATCCTGCACCATGACCAACGCTGGTCTGGTGTTGGACGTGGTGATGACCAGCACCTGTTTAGCCCGATACATCGAACAAAAGGCCCGGCTTCCTTGAGGCAAACCGACCTTTTTGCTCACGCTGAAGGTTCCCGCGCAGACCACACCGGGCAGGTAACTGCCCCACAGCCTCAGCCTCAGCAACTTGATGGCAGCCTTCCGACCCATTACCTTGACCGACACGATGTGCTGGCGCTCGATGACGAGACGTCGTTTGATCGCCCACATTGCATCCACGCCAGTCAGCGTGATGATCAGATTTTCCGAAGTGAGTTCTGTACGCACTGCCATGTGGCAGTCAGATTACTTCGCGGCTGCGAAACCGGCTTCCAGGTCGGCGAGGATGTCGTCGATGGTCTCGAGACCAACCGACAACCGCACGAGGCCTGGGAATACACCGGTTGACTTCTGCTCTTCTGGTGTCAGCTGGCTGTGAGTGGTTGATGCAGGGTGAATGACCAAGCTGCGTACGTCACCAATGTTGGCAACGTGACTGTGCAACTTGAGGCCAGCAACAAACTTCTGACCAGCTTCAACGCCGCCCTTGATGTTGAACGCAAGCACTGAACCGAAGCCCTTGCCCTTGCCGTACTTCACTGCACGATCGTGCCACTTGCTGGTCTTCAGTCCTGCATAGAACACTTCTTCAACTTGTGGGTGCTTGGCCAAGAACTCACCAACTTTTTGTGCGTTCGCCCAGTGGCGTTCCATGCGCAATGAAAGTGTTTCAAGACCTTGCAAGAAGTTAAATGCATTGTCTGGTGTTGTTGCCATGCCAAGGTCGCGCAACATTTGCACACGTGCCTTAATGATGTATGAACCTGCACCAAGTGCTGGCCAATATGCAAGGCCGTGGTACGAAGGATCTGGTTCGGTGAAGTTCGGGAACCTATCGTTCTGACTGAAGTCGAACGTTCCGCCGTCGATGATTGCTCCACCGATTGATGTTCCGTGTCCGCCAATGAACTTGGTAAGAGAATGCACAACAATGTCTGCGCCCCACTCGATTGGACGAATCAAATACGGAGTTGGAACGGTGTTGTCAACAATGAGTGGCACACCAACTTCGTGTGCAACTTTGCTAATTCCTTCAATGTCGAGCACGTTGTTGCGTGGG
>CAITUB010000075.1 GCA_903895515.1 uncultured Acidimicrobium sp.
ATTGATGATGTGACCGCAGTGTGGTCTGGACTTCGACCACTTGTGCGTAACGAAGATGGAACGACAGCGAAGGGCAAGACTGCAGACTTGTCTCGCAAACACAAAGTTGCGGTGTCTTCTTCTGGTGTGATTTCAATTATGGGCGGCAAACTCACTACGTATCGAAAAATGTCTGAACACACCGTTGACGAAGTGGTGAAGCACACAGGCAAAGCGAAAAAGTGCAAGACGAAGAATTTGCAATTCATTGGGGCCAAAGGTTTCAAGTCATCCATGTCAGATGGTCCAGATGCCCACTTGGCTGAGCGCTTTGGTAGCGAACTGAACAGAGTGAAGGAATTGATCGCTCAAGACTCATCACTAGCCGAACCACTTATTGCGGGTCTTCCCTACCTTCGTGCAGAGGCAGTATTCGCATGTCGCAATGAAATGGCCCAGACACTTGATGACGTGTTGTCACGCCGAACCCGTGCTCGCATCATTAACCGCCGTGCAACCCTTGCTAGTGCACGCAAAGTGGCAGAGCTCATGGCAACTGAACTGCGTTGGGATGCTGCCGAAATAGACCGTCAAGTGGCTTTTTTCGTCGATTCATGTTCACGCGAAGAAGCAGCAGGGCTCGTGAGCGAAGCCGAATTCTTGGCATCTGTTCAGTAGTCGTAATCTCTTGGCATGACCCAGCCAACTGAGCCGATTGAGTTTTCAGTTGCGGCCCAAGAAATCACTGAACGATTCTCCGCAACCCCATCACTTTCTGCTGCAGTTCTCGAAGAACTACAAACGATTTGCACTACTTCGGTAGATGCTCAGTCAATTGCAGAGCATGGTCGCGACTGGTGGCCACTCGCTATGCACTGGGCGTTGCAAGGCAAGACTCCACGCAAGGCTGGCGCAGTGTGCACACCGAGCACCACCGAACAAGTTGCGAAGGTAGTTGCAGTATGCAATGCGAATGACTTGCCGCTCACTGTTGCTGGCGGTCGAAGCGGCGTGTGTGGCTCTGCAGTTCCGTTATACGGCGGAATTGTTCTTGACGTCACTTCATTGCAAGGAATTGTTTCGGTAGATGAAGTTTCAGGAATCGTTGAAGTACTTCCTGGAACGTTCGGTCCTGATTTCGAAAATGAGTTGCAATCGAAATACTCACTTACCGTTGGACACTTTCCCCAGTCATTTGATATTTCAACTGTCGGTGGTTGGGTGGCTTGCCGCGGTGCCGGCCAGTATTCAACTCGTTACGGAAAAATTGAAGACATGGTGGTTGGCCTTGAAGTTGTCCTCGCCAACGGCGACGTCGTTCGTACGGGTGGTGCACCGGCTTCGGCAATTGGTCCGGACCTCACTTCCCTTTTCGTTGGAAGCGAGGGAACTCTTGGAGTCATTACGAAGGTATGGCTACGTGCTCACCCAGTTGCTCGGTTTCAAGCCCGTGCTTCTTATGTGTTTCCGTCATTCATTGACGGCGTGAATGCATGCCGAGACTCAGTACGCAACGGCGCAACTCCTGCGGTACTTCGCTTGTATGACGAAATTGAAAGCCAGCGCTCACATGGTTTAGACGGTTCGCAATGCACGTTGCTCGTACTTGACGAAGGCGACGAACGCTTGGTGAAAGCAACGCTCGACATCGTGCGTGAATCGGCAATTCAGAATCGCGGCAAAGTTGGTGACATTGAATTGGTTGAGAAGTGGTTGCACCACCGCAATGACACGAGTGGACTGCAAGCGCTCACCCGCAAGGGCTACATCGTGGACACCATGGAAGTTTCTGCGCCGTGGTCAAAACTTGAATCAATTTTCAACGGCGTGCGCAAAGCATTCATGTCGGCACCAGGAGCACGAGCTGCGTCGTGCCATCTTTCGCATAGCTATTTGGATGGCGCATGCCTGTACTTCACATTTGCGGGAGACAAAACCGAAACGGTTGAAGACCATTACATCGCCATGTGGAATGCGGGTCAACGCGAAGCCATCACACTTGGGGCAAGCGTTTCGCACCACCACGGCATTGGCATTAACCGCGCGCGCTTTATGCAGGAATCACTCGGCAATGCAATGCAGCTACTTCAGGGATTGAAGAACACGTTGGATCCGAAGGACTTGTTGAATCCAGGAAAAATTGGGCTCACATCAAAACGAAATGACGGAAAGCCGGTGTGGCCATGAGCGTTCTCGTTATCGACGTTGGAACAACCGGTCTTCGCGCAGCTGTTGTGCGCAACGATGGAAGTGTTGCTCACCTGAACTACGAGCTGTGCTCGCCCTCTTCTCCTTTTGCTGGCCTTGTTGAATTCGACGCCCTTGCCATGCGCGATGCAGTACTGCGAGTTGCGGGCCAAACACTTGCTCAAGCCGGCAATGTTGATGCAGTAGGCATCACCACGCAACGTGCATCAACAGTTGTGTGGGACGCGAACACCGGATTGCCAATAGGCCCTTCGTTGTCCTGGCAAGACTTGCGCACTGTTGGCGAATGCATCACCGCAAAGATTGAACACAACCTCACGCTTGCACCGAATCAAACTGCAACTAAAGCTTCGTGGATGTTGAAGAACTATCCAATACCTGCAGGAGCCAACATTCGAATTGGCACCGTTGACACTTGGGTCGCTTCTGTGTTGTCGAACGGTGCACTACATGTGACCGATCACTCGAATGCCGCTGTAACTGGTTTGCTTGATCCACTCACACAGTCATGGTCGCAACGTTCACTCTCGCTCATGGGCATTGAGGAGGCCATGCTTCCAACAGTGGTGACTTCAAGTGGTGTCATTGGCAACGCAACCGCACTCGAAGGTGCACCACCAATTGCCAGCATCGTTGGCGATCAACAAGGCTCACTCATCGGTCAAGGTTGCATCGAACCTGGAAAAACAAAAATTACATTTGGCACCGGCGGCATGCTCGATATTTTTACGGGCTCTGCAGCACCAACTTCTGCACAACGCAGCAAAGGTGGAACATTCCCGATCATCGCGTACAGC
>CAITUB010000076.1 GCA_903895515.1 uncultured Acidimicrobium sp.
CCAGCGTGGCTCGCGCGACCAACGATGTCGACGGTGAATGTGCCCACGCCTTTGCGCGCGATCTTCAACGCATCGTCGTTTCCACTTGGCTCAAGGACCAAAACATTTCCTGTAGCCAGTGCACGCGTCTCAATGAGTTCGCGTGAGGTGTATGAGCCAATTTCTTCATCTGATGAAATCAAGATTTCAACTTGCTCACACTCGCGAATTTCGCTCATTCCATAAATGGCCTGAATAATTCCGGCCTTCATGTCAAAAATTCCAGGCCCGCGAGCAACGTCGCCTTCAACGCTAAAACCGCGCTTCGCAACTGTTCCCTTCGGGAAGACGGTGTCGTGATGACCAACGAACAACACCTTGGTGTTGTCACCACCCTTCCAATGCACGTGTGGGCCTTTTACGCCAGGAATAATTTCTGGTGCTTTGCCCAACACTTGCGTCATTACGCCAGCAAGAAACTCGGCACTGCGTTGCAAATCGTTTAGCTCATTCGATGGCGACTCAAGATCAACGAACTGTTGCACGTGAGCGAGCATTTGTGCAGTACGAGCGTCGAGCGCAGAGCGCAACTGGGCATTCGTCGGCGTCCCGGTTGGCAATGGCATCCCTCTAGTCTGCCCGAGAACCGCCGCCCGCACAGGGCTAGTTTGATCACATGCTTCACGCCATGTTTCACCTTGATCCATCAATTCTCGAAAAGATCCTCCGCCCACTTGCTGTCTACGCCTTTTTATTGATCGCAATTCGCCTTGGCGGTCAACGTGAAATTGGCCAAAATAATGCCCTGCAATTTGTCCTCCTTCTTTCGGTGGCGAATGCCGTACAAAACGGGATTATCGGCGTAGATAATTCGCTCACCGGAGCAGCAATTGGAGCTATCACCTTGTTTGTCGTACACGGGTTGGTCGAACTCGTAGCAAGTAGAAACAGCCACATCCATCGAGTTATTTACGGACGACCAGTTGAGCTTGTCGTCGGAGGAAAAGTACAAGAGCGCTCAATGCGGCATCAACGACTGAGTACCGAAGATTTACTTGATGCCGCATCGGCACAAGGTGCAAAAACTGTTGCAGAAATTGACCGTGCTTTTCTCAACTCAAAAGGTGACATCGTGGTCGTCATCAGCGGTGAAAGTGAACTCACCAGACAAATTGCGCGACTGACTTCACAAGTGCAAGAACTTGTAGCAAGAAGCACAACTCCGCAGTCCTAAATTCAATTGTGCCCGGGATGAGACTCGAACTCATACGGCTATTTCTAGCCAGGGGGGTTTAAGCCCCCCGCGTCTACCATTCCGCCACCTGGGCTTGGGTGTGTAGGTTAGGCGCGATTCAGTGCAGTTGTGCTTTCTTAGTTGCCAAGGATGTGATTGACCATGTCAATCAGGCTTGGCTCAAGCAATCGAACTCCAACCATGGATAAGTGATTGTTATCGAGATACAACACTTTCCCGTCTCGCTCTACTGGACATTCTGCTGCAGTGCACAGCACAGGGAATGGGTCGTACAAATACACATCTGCACTTGAATCAGATTTCCAGTCTTGCGTAATTGGATTTGCCACTTCGTCTTGTTGTTGACGCGATAATGGAATGAGAACAGGTTTACGTATTCGTCTCGGCGATACATAATCTGCATAAAACGGGTTATCAAGAACAATTAAATGACTTGCATTCCGAAGAGTCGAAAAACGTGAAAATGTTTCGGCGATGTCTTTTCGATATGACCGCTCAGTTACTCCATTATTTGTCTTGTAGGAATTTACGATCAAATCGAAATTTCCACCCGGAAAACTATTGTCCATGATTCGTGAATAGTTTTCATCTCGACAGATCATCACACAAGTTGTCAATTGGAAACCATGTTTCTTTGCATAGTCAACAAA
>CAITUB010000077.1 GCA_903895515.1 uncultured Acidimicrobium sp.
TACGCAGAAGCGATGACCGAGATCGAATCAATTCTTTCTCAGCTTGATTCCAACTCAATTGATGTTGATGTGTTGGCTACCAAAGTAGAGCGTGCTTCGTTCTTGATCACTTGGTGCAACGAACGCATTACAGCAGCGCAACTTACTGTCGACACACTTGTCGCAGACATTGAATTTGAAGAATCAGACTTCGATGAAGAAGACGAAGACGAATGAGAGAAGTCAGCGCAATTATTTCGCGCGTTAATGAAGTCCTCTCAACTGCTGTCGATAATGAAAGACGCACATGGACTCGGATTGTCGAAGATCTTGAAACAGTTTTCGACGAAATCGAATCGTTGGTTCTTGGTGGTGGGAAACGCCTTCGGCCACAATTCGCTCATTGGGGTTGGGTAGCTGCAGGCGGTGACCCAGCAGACGGCCAACAATTCCGTATTGGTGCAGCCATTGAGTTGTTGCACGTGTTCGCCCTCTTCCACGATGACGTCATTGATGATGCGGAGACTCGCCGCGGCAACACCACTACTCATCGACGCATGTCGGACATGCACAGTGCCGAACATTTGGCGGGGGAATCGCGTCGATTCGGCGAAGGTGCAGCGATTCTTATAGGCGACATCACGTATGTCATGTCTGACCAATTGATGGACAACATATCTTCGGTCGCTCGTTCTATCTGGCATGACCTCCGGATGGAAATGAATATTGGTCAATATCTCGACACGCTCGGCTCGGCACGTCGCGAACGCCGCATTGAAATTGCTGAACGAATTTGCCGTTACAAGAGCGCCAAGTACACCATCGAACGCCCCCTGCACCTTGGCGCCGTCGCTGCGAATACAGATGCCGGATCAGCACTAATGCCGATGTTTTCTGCATATGGCTTGCCACTCGGCGATGCATTTCAAATGCGTGATGACATGTTGGGCGCATTCGGAGACTCTTCAATCACAGGCAAATCTGTCGGTGGGGATTTTCTGGAAGGGAAACCAACTCCGATGTTGGCCCGTGCGTACGCGCTTGCATCAGCATCGCAACTGAAGATTCTCGACACCATCGGAACACCTGGAATGTCAAGTGAAGACGTATCAGCTGTTCAAGAAGTTGTATCTGCAACTGGCGCGGTTGCCGAAATGGAATCCTTGATTGTTTCTTTGCGTGATGAAGCTGTTGCGTCTTTGGATAAGCAATTGATTCACGGCGATGCCTACGAAGCCCTGCTTGAACTTGCTGACGCTGTTACCCAGCGCGATATTTAAACAGCTGCGTAAATATCTAAAGCGTCTTGCAGTGTGATGTCGATCATCACGCCAGGTTCTGCACGAATTGCTTCCACCCACGGCGGTGCAACTTTGCATGTAACTGCGATTGGGTCTGCAATTCCTGAACCACTCACAGCAAGTCGTGCAAATGTTGTGGTGTACGTAGGTGGTCGTGCATCACGTGATAACTCAATGAGTGCCCATGGGTCTGGAGTTGTTCCGGTGCGATCGCCACCTGATGTGATCTCGGTATTCGACGTTGCATGAATTGCTCCACCAGCAAGTCCGGGTCCATCAAGCAACACTGCACCGCGCACCAAAGTTGGTCGCGCGCCTGCAATAAGAAACGCAATGTACGCGCCTAGGCCTCTGCCGACGATGGTGGATTCACCAATATGTCGTAGGGCAATATCTGCATCTGCCATAAGGATTTCCGAGGAATAACCGCCACCTGCGGGGACAGATGAATCGCCATGGCCAGTGAAATCAAGTGCCCACACTGGGCCCTTCCAATCAACAGCAAGCGTTGACATTGCGGCTGCGCTCTCGCCGAGTCCGTGTAGAAACAACAATGGACGTCCAGTTCCGGGACGAACTTCATGCAATGCCAGCGTGACTTTGTTGTGTTGCAACATCACTGTATTCATGACAAAAACTCCAACACCAATTTGCTGACTCGTTCAGGTTCTTCAACATGAATGAAGTGGCCGATGCCTTCAAGAACTTCGAGTCTTCCGCTGGAAGGAATCCATGGCAACACATCACGCGGGCGAGCGCCCCAACCCATTGGTTCATCAATAGTGCCGAGTAATCCGAGGAACGGCATTGTAAGTGCAGCCATTCGTAATGATGCCCACTCGGGACGCCACGGACCAAAGCCACCAAAGCGCATGGTGGGATCAAGTTTCCAACGCCAACCATCTGCATCTTGTTGTGCACCGA
>CAITUB010000078.1 GCA_903895515.1 uncultured Acidimicrobium sp.
GTGGAGGTGGATTACCCACCACGAATGTCTTGATGTCGACAATTTTCATATTAGAAAACGATGACGTTTCGGAGTGCCTCGCCGCGCTTTACCGCGTCGATTGCTTCGTTGATTTGTTCGATCGGGTACGTCTTGGTGACGAGCTCGTCCAGTTTCACGCGACCTTGGCCGTACAGGTCGACCAAGTTCGGAATGTCTACCTGAATGCGAGCGCTTCCCATTTTCGAGCCAAGAATGTTCTGGCTGTATGCAGCCATGGTTCCAGGGTCAATCTCGGACATCACACCGCTTGCTGGCATACCTACGAGCACCACAGAACCGCTCTTTGCGAGCATTCCATACGACGAGTCAAAAGCTGACTTCACTCCCACAGTGACAAACACGTAGTCGGCGCCATGACCGCCGGTGATTTCAAGCACGCGTGCTGCGACATCTTCTGTTTTTGAGTTGATGCCGTGTGTTGCGCCGAAGCTCTTCGCAGCTTCAATCTTGCTGTCCACAACATCGATAGCAATGACCGTGCGTGCGCCGCTTACTTGTGCGCCTTGAATGGAGTTAAGTCCAACGCCACCAGTTCCGATTACGACGACGTGACTTCCCGCAGGAACCTTCGCTGTGTTGGTTACAGCACCAAAACCTGTGATTACGCCGCAGGCCAACAATGAAGCACTTGCCATCTTGATGTTCTTTGGAACCGATACACACTGTGATTCGTGCACCAAAACTTTTTCAGCGAACCCACCAGTGCGCATGCTTTGCACAACTGACTTTCCATCTTTGTCTTTGATTGGGCTTGCTGCATCAAGTGGGAATTGCGTCGAGCATGTAACCGGGTTACCCATGCTGCAACCATGGCAATGACCACACGAACGAATCAGCGTGACAACAACATGGTCGCCAACCTTCACCGTGGTGACACCGCTGCCTACGGTTTCAACAACACCGGCACACTCGTGACCGTACACAGCAGGAAGCGTTCCGCCCCAAGCACCGTCTGCATAGGAAATATCACTATGGCAAATAGCAACTGCAGAAAGTTTCACTTTCACTTCACCAGGACCAGCATCGGCGAGTGTCACTTCTTCAATGACGAGTGGTTTTCCAAATTCACGACAAACGGCTGCTTTCATGACAGTTGATTCCTTCTTCTCTTGGGGTTTTCGTAAAAACTACTACTTGGCGTAGTCAGGACACTCGTTATCGAGGATGTGCATTAGTGCTTCGAAATGCAGCACCGCGACTCCTGGGTATTCTCGTGTTTGTTTAGCAACGAGTGCTGCGGTTTCGTCGTCGACCAACTGCAGTGGTCGTCCAGTGGACAGCGCTAGCACCTGCAGTTGCGCAGATTTTTCAAGGTAATACAGCGAATCAAAAGCCTGTGCCACGGTCTCGCCTACCACCATCACTCCGTGATTGCCCATGAACAATACGTCTTTGCCGTCAACCAATAACGAAGCGATGCGCTCGCCTTCCGTTGGGTCAAGCGCCATGCCCGCATAGTGCCGATCATACGCAATGCGCCCATGGAAGGCACTCGCGTTTTGGTCAAGCATGAGAAATTCAAAATCCTTCAGGCACGCAAGTGCAGTGGTGTATGGCATGTGCGTGTGCAACACGCATTTTGCATGCGCAACGTTGCGATGCAGATACGAGTGCAACACCCACGCAGTTGGATCTACTCCGTGCTGAAGCGGATCACCCTTCATCGCCGTATCAACCATGACAAGACCGCTGGCGGTCACTTGGGAAAAATGCGTGCCTGCTCGATTAACTACGAACTGCTGACCATCATCAGAAACAGCCATGCTGAAATGATTAGCAACGGCTTCGTGAAAGTTGTATCGCGCAGCCCAGCGAAATGCAGCAGCCAGCTCTTTGCGCACTTGCTGTTCTCGTGACATCGCTTCCCCCTAGCGCTGACTGAACTCGGTGTTATTCGAGTTCGGCTGGGAAGCCAGGTGCGCGCAAGTCGGTTCCTGTTGCATCTTCAAGCAACTTCACCACTTGCGATGACCATGCTTCTCCGCCGTAAGCCTCTTTCGCGCGAATGAATGTTTGGTACGTGTGGCCAGCAAGGTCTAGTGGCACTCCGAACTCGCGCCCAAAGCCCATAGCGAAACCCAAGTCCTTCAGCGCGAGGTCCATGGTGAAGTTGATGTTGTACGAACCGTTCAAGATGACTTGGCTTTCAGTTTCGTGCACAAAGCTGTTTCCAGAACTTTCTTTGATTGCTTCGAATGCAACGCCAAGGTCGAGTCCAGCACGCTTTGCAAGCATCAGTGCTTCACCAGCGGCAACCAAGTGAATGAACGCGAGCATGTTGGTGATCACCTTGATCACTGCTGCGCTACCAAGTGGTCCGATGTACAACACCGGGTTACCCATTGCAGCAAGCGCCGGCTTGTGTGCTTCGAACACTTTGTCTTCGCCACCAACGAGCACAGTGATATCGCCATGTGCTGCTTTGTGCACGCCACCAGTTACTGGTGACTCAAGCACTTGCACACCCTTTAATTTTGCAATTTCGCCAAGGCGCATGGTTTCACTTTGGTCATTCGTGCTCATGTCTACCCAAGTAGCCGGAGTTGCACGGCCAGCAAGCGACTCAAGCACGCCGCCAGGCCCGGCAACTACTGCATCAATTGCTCGCGGTGAAGGCAAGCACGTAAACACGGTGTCGGATGCATCGCAGAGTTCCTTGATTGAACCGGCCCACTTTGCACCCTTGGCTACGAGCGGCTTGCCAGCCTCTGCGTTGAGATCGAAGATGGTGACTTCGAAGCCATTGCGAACAAGACTGCCCGCAAGAAACTTGCCAATGTGACCAAGACCAACAAATCCGCAACGCATATATTCCCCTTTGAATACGAATGAATACTTATGTCTACAACTGAATCCAGGTGGTCTTCAAATTCGTGTAACCCTCAATGGAGTGCAACGAACGATCGCGACCAGTGCCCGACTGCTTGAAACCACCAAATGGCGTGGTGATTGACGAACGGTCGAATGTGTTGACCCACACGGTGCCTGCACGCAACTGACGCGCAATCTTGTGAGCCTTGCTTACATCGCGCGTCCACAATGCAGCACCAAGGCCATACTGAGAATCGTTTGCAATACGCACTGCTTCTTCGTCGTTCGATACGCGAATTGAACCAAGTACTGGTCCGAAGATTTCTTCCTTTTCAATGCGCATTCCAGGCTTCACGTTTTGGAAGATGGTTGGTGGAATGTAGATGCCGCCCTTAGTTGGCTCTACTGGCTTGCCACCTGTGTGAATAGTTGCACCTTCTGCTTGGCCAATGCCGATGTATTCATTAACGCGATCAAACTGCGCACGATCGACAATGGTTCCCATTGCAGTGCTTGGGTCATACGTGTCACCAGGCATGATGGTTTCTGAAACTTTGCGAACCTTGTCGAGCAACTCGTCTTCAATCTTCTGGTCAACAACCATGCGAGTACCTGCGTGACAGGTTTGGCCAGCGTTGTAGAACACACCCCACGCAATTGCCGAAGCTGCTGCGTCAATGTCTGGGCAATCACTCAACACAACATGAGGAGTCTTGCCACCAAGCTCAAGCGACACTGCCTTTGCATTGCTTTCTGCTGCGTACTTCAAGAAGTACTTACCTACTTCGGTTGAGCCCGTGAATGCCAGCTTATTGACGTCCATGTGCTTGCCCAATGTTCCACCACAGCTTGGTCCAAAACCATTCACTACGTTGAACACACCTTCTGGCAAACCTGCGCGCACGGCGAGCTCTGCAAACAACATTCAGTGGTACGCAGAAACCATCGACAAGTTGTACGGAGAAATTGCACCAGTTCCTCGCGACAGCATTGCACTCATTGAGCGCGAGCCAATGGGTGTTGTTGGCGCTGTGGTTCCGTGGAACTACCCA
>CAITUB010000079.1 GCA_903895515.1 uncultured Acidimicrobium sp.
AGGTCGATTGCGTACTCAACACCAGCAAATTCTGGTGGTCCGAGGAATGCGAGTGAACCGGTTTCTGGCAAGAGCGAACCAATCTTCAATACGCCGTCACCCTTACGCTCTACAGTTACGTCAGAAGCAGGAACAATGTCCGACTCTGGAGCGTCTGCAAGAACGTACGAAGCATCTTCGTACTTGAAGCGGTTGTCTGCACCGAAGGTAAGAACGCCGTACGAAGCATTAACTGGTTCGCCGTTTCCGTTCATGTCCTGTGGGCCAGATGCACCTTCGTAGTTGACGTCTCCGCCAGCTGCAATGATTGCTACACATGCTGCGAAATCGCTGCATGCTTCGCCGCCTGCTGAAACTGCTTGGATCTGTGAGGCAAGTGCACTGCCGTCAGTCTTTGCTGCTTCTGCTGCGAGTGCAACGAGCATTACTGAGTCAAATGCTTCTGCAGCATATGAATAGTCTTCAAGCGCTGTGTTGCCTGCGGCAACCCAGAACGCGTTCATACCATCTTTGAACTCAGCTGAAAGGTTGACGAGTGGCATGGTGCCCTTCATTCCTTCCAACTCTCCACCTGCTGTGGCTGTTGATCCGCCATCGCTGCTACCGCCGCAGGCCGCAGCAACAAGGCTGAGACCAACAACGAGAGCACCGAAACGGCGCTTTGTTGTTTTCTTCATGTATTTTCTCCCCCTAGGAGTCGGGTGACGGGTGCCACCCTGGGTTTGGATTATTTATCCTAGAGGAATGAGGCCTTCATCAGGCGGTCACGAATCGCGGAACCAAGCCCTGAAATAGGGGGTAACACCCCAATGATGGTGTCCACACCATCACTGTCTGCTTGTCGCATTTGGGAATATAACGAGGCGGCGTATAACGGCGTGTTGTCCCAATGATCAAGTATTCGAGAATTAGGGATGGAATTATGCGCGTCATGTGCTTCGGTGATGTCGTTTGCAAGCACCACTGTGCATTTAGGCGCATAGTGAGAGGCGAGCATGCCAGATGCGCGCGATTCACCGGATGGCATTACGAGCTTGTGGCCCATTAGTGATTCAAGATCTTCAGCGGGAAACCCTCCGGGTCGAAGTAGTTGTGGATCTGGGGTGGTGAAATCAACAATTGTGGACTCAACACCAATTGAGCAATTTCCGTCGTCGACAATGAGTTCGACGCGATCTCCAAGGTCGTCCGATACGTGTTGTGCTGATGAAGGACTGACATGACCGAATACGTTTGCTGATGGTGCAGCCAGACCATGCCCGCATTGTCGGATAATTTCTCGGGCACATTCGTTTGCCGGAATGCGAATGGCAACGGTTTCGCGTCCACCCGTAACAAGCGGAGAAACCGCAGATGTTTTGTGAAGTAAAAGTGTGAGGGGTCCTGGCCAGCATTGTTCGGCAAGTGTCATAGCAACTCGAGGAACATTGAAGGCATAACGGTCTAATTCAGAGATGTCTGAAATATGCAAGATCAACGGATGATCTGACGGACGTCCTTTTGCACGAAAGATCTTCGCAACTGCATCTTCAATATCTGCACGTGCAGCAAGCCCATAGA
>CAITUB010000080.1 GCA_903895515.1 uncultured Acidimicrobium sp.
AATCAGCGTGATGAGGCTGATGACATATAAGTAGGTAGGAGGTGCGAACAAAGCGCCAGACTCCTTGAGGCCGCGCAAGTTTGCAACCATCATCAACAGGATGAATCCGATGCAGATCTGAACTCGGTGTGGCGCTAATCCGTTAAACGCTGAGATGATTGCGGCCACGCCACCTGCAACCGACACGCACACGGTGAGCACGTAATCGATGAGCAGTGAAGCACCCGCAACGAGCCCTGGGTATTCGCCAAGGTTTTCTTTTGAAACAATGTACGAACCACCACCGCTTGGATAAGCGAAAATGGTTTGGCGGTAACTCATGACCACGATGGTGAGCAATGCAATAACGATTAAGGAAATTGGCACCAGCATTGAGTAGGCGGCCATACCAACTGCACCGAGCGACAAAAAGACAATCAAAATTTCTTCGGTGGCATATGCCGTAGATGAGATTGCATCGCTGGCAAAAACCGGCAACGCAATTTTCTTACTTAGTCGCTGATGCTGGTCTTCTGACGACGGAATTGGCTTGCCAATAAAGAAGCGTTTAATGGGACGGGAACCAGTTTGTGTAGGCATATGCGTCTAGAAGCCTGCCACATTGACTACCCACAAGGCATGTCTACCGCCTACGCTTATTTGCCTTGGTACTACATAGGCATATTGGGCGGTGTGCGCCAATGCCGCAAGGGAGAAAAAAGTGCACGTCGTAATTGTCGGATGCGGGCGAGTTGGTTCAACGCTCGGTCGAGAACTTGTGGCAGCCGGTCACACCGTTGCAGTGATCGATCGCAAGTCTGAGGCGTTCTCACGACTTGGTGAATCGTTTACTGGTCAGAAAATTACGGGAATTGGCTTTGACCGCGACATTTTGATTGAAGCCGGAATTGAAAAGGCTGGTGCACTTGCTGCAGTTACCAATGGTGACAACTCGAACATTTTGATTGCGCGCGTTGCGCGTGAAGAATTTGGCATTGAGCGAGTAGTTGCCCGAATTTACGACCCGAAGCGCGCCGAGATTTACGAGCGTCTGGGCATCGCCACAGTTGCGACCGTGAAGTGGACTTCTGAGCGAATTTTGCGACGCATCCTTCCAGAATTGCCTGCAGTTGAGTGGACAGACCCGAGTGCAAAGGTTGTGCTTGTGGAGCGCGAGCTTCCAAAGTCGTTAGTAGGAAATCGAGTGCTTTCGCTTGACAGCGCAACCGCGCGAATCGTTTCTGTTCGCCGTTTGGGTGCTGCAGTTATTCCAACTGCAGACACAGTGGTTCAAGAAGGTGACGTCGCTTATGTAGCAGTTGAAATTAAGTCACTTGAAGCCTTTGATGTATCACTTGCATCAACAAGCGGGAAGGGTCACTAGCTATGAAGGTAGTTGTCGCAGGTGGTGGAAGTGTGGGCCGATTTACCGCAGAGCAACTCGTTGCTGCTGGTCATGAAGTAACCATTATTGAAAATGATCGTTCGGTTGTTGCTGAATATGCAGAAAACGAACCGTCAGGCAAACTGAAGTGGCATCGCGGCGATGCGTGCGATGTTGCTGTGCTGGCAGC
>CAITUB010000081.1 GCA_903895515.1 uncultured Acidimicrobium sp.
GCGCATTCGCCAAATTGAAGCGCGCGCAATGAGCAAGTTGCGTCACCCATCAAGTGACACCGGCGCACGCGACCTACTTTCGGTTTAAGCAAGAACTGCATCGCCCGTGCTGTGCACGATTGGTGACCTCGTTGAAGATGTAGTGGTGTGGTTAAACACCGAACTGAATATTGGTAGCGACACCGAATCGGTTATTCGCCGCACTCGTGGTGGAAGTGCTGCCAACGTCAGCATGTTTGCTGCGCTAACGCAAACTCCATCGCGTTTCATTGGCCAAGTTGGCAACGATCGCCTTGGCTCACAGTTATGCGAAGTGCTGCGCGAATCTGGGGTTGACGTACAAGTAATTGCCGATGGTCGCACGGGCAGCATCGTGGTGCTGGTGCAACCTAATGGTCAGCGATCATTTCTTACCGACCGTGGAGTTGCCTCGCACCTTGCACATTTTGATTCAACACTCATGACCGATGTGAGCATTTTGCATGTGCCCACCTATTCACTTACCGACGAACCGCTTGCATCAACATGTGTGCAGTACATCAACTCGGCACGCGCAAACGGAGCGCTCATTTCGCTCGACGCGTCTTCATCGTCAGTACTCAAACACTATGGAACTGATCGCTATCGCTCGCTAATTGAAACCTTGAAGCCTGAAGTGTTTTTGTGTAACGAAGACGAAGCAGCCGTGCTTGGTGTAAGCGCGAAACAGCCAATGAACGGCGCAGTACTTACCGTCATTAAGCAGGGACCGCTGCCAGTGATTGCAGTGCAACACGATGGCACCACCACAGAAGTTGCTGTAACTCCCGTTGCCAACATTGTGGATACCACCGGTGCAGGCGATGCATTCGCCGCTGGTTTCTTGCCTCGCTACGCACAAACTAAAAACATCGCCGAAGCAATTACGCAAGGAAACGCACTGGCTTCGCGCGTGCTGCAATCACCAGGTGCAACGCTCAACACATCTCAACAACAGGAACAACTATGACCACCATCTCCGTATCGACCGAAGTTCGCGACACACTTGCCAGCAATGGCGCAGTGGTTGCACTTGAATCCACCATTTTTTCCAATCTTGGTTTGCCGTCACCAGCAAACGCTCAAGCATTGTCCAGCTGCATTGCGGCCATTCGAAAAGCCGGCGCCGTGCCCGCAATTACTGCTGTAATCGATGGTGTTGCCCGCGTTGGCCTAAACGAAAGTGAACACGAACGCATTCTCGGGCCAGCCAAAAAGGCTGGCGAACGCGAACTTGCTCTGGCAATTGCGCAACAGTGGAGCGTTGGCGCAACAACGGTGTCGGCATCACTATTGCTTGCCGCACGCGCAGGTATTGGTGTATTCGCAACCGGCGGTATTGGCGGCGTGCACCGCGATGTGCAACTTCATGGAGACATCAGCGCCGACTTGGGAGCGCTTGCCGCACACCCTGTGGTCACCGTTTGCGCAGGTGCTAAATCATTCCTCGATCTTCCCCGCACACTTGAATACTTGGAAACCCTTGGTGTTCCAGTAGTTGGTGTGGCATGCGATGAGTTCCCTGCATTCACCGTGCACTCCAGTGGTTTACCAATTCCTGCGCGCGTCGA